>JBFKMA010000130.1:0-6607 GCA_041630175.1 Albidovulum sp. | reverse complement strand
GCGGTGGGCGGACAACTACGATCCCGCGGCGAATGGCGGCAAGCCGCTCAACTGGGTGCGGGTGCAGGTCACCAACAACGGCACCGTCGACGCGACCGATGTGCAGGTGAAGGTCAAGGTGAACACGCCGGGCGCCATGGGCGCGTCCGGGTCTTGGGCGGAGCTTGATTTGTCCGAAGCGCTCGCCGTGACCGCGGGCGGATCGACGATCTTCAACGTGCCGTGGAATCCGAAGGTGAAGGGCCACACCTGTGTGCAGGCCGAGATCTTTCGCTGGACCTCGGCGCTCGGCGAGGTCGACTTCACGAACAACGGCACGCAGGAGAACGTGAACGACTTCCAGCCCACCGCGGGGTCGCCCTGGCATCCCGCGCCGTTCTCCGTCGATGTTGAGAACCCGTTCGACGACGCACTCGACATCTACCTCGAGGCCGAGGGGCTGCGGCCCGGATTCTCGGTGAAGTGGGACCGGTCGCATTTCACGGTGCCCCCGCATTCGAAGACGCGGCGCTCCGGCGTTCTCCTGATCGACGAGGATATCGTGCCGACGCCCGATCCCGACGGGGCGGGGGGCGTGGCCTATTACGAATATGTCTGCGATCCCGTGGCGACGGGGGCGGCGTCGCTTGAGCAGCCGGACTGCCGCAAGGTGCGGACCAAGCCGATCCGGATGCTGATGAACGTCGTGGGCTATGCCGATGCGGGCGACTACCGGGTGCCGATCGGCGGCGTGACCTACGACGTGAAGCCGACGATCGCCACCGATATCGACGTCGACATCGAGCCGCGCGGCGACGCCGTGCGGGTGAGCGGCAAGACCACGCCGGTCGCCGCGAATCAGGACATGGAGATCGAGGTCCGCTATCCCTCCGGCCGCTTTGTCTGGCTTCCGGTCACGACCGATGCCGAGGGCGCCTTCGGCGCGAGCTTCGTGCCGGAGGAGGACGGCTCGGTCGGCATCGCCGTCAACTATCCCGAGGGCGGCGACTTTGCCGCCGTTAAGGTCGATGGTAGGCTCTTCGTGCCCGGCAAGACGGGTGTCATCCCGGAGAAAGGGTTTTGCCTGAGCTGTACCGTGCAGTCGGTCTTCTGGATCGTGACCCTGGTGCTTCTGGTCGCGATCCTTCTGATCGTGCTGGTGCTGTGGCACGCGATCCGCGGTCGGCGGGTGTAGCGCGGCGCCGGGGCGCGATGCGCGGCCTGATCGCGGCCTTGTCGGTGGCGGTCGGACTTGCCTGCCCGCCCGCCGCGGCCGACGATCCCGAGCCCGAGGAAGCCGTTCCGGGTGGCCCCGCGCCGGCCTTCTCGGTACAGCATCCCGACGGCTACTGGCAGGCCTGGACCGACTTCCTCGGCGAAGCGGGCCTTCTGATCGTCTTCGCGACGACCGGCACCGCGCGGGAACTCTCTGCGCTTGACGTGTCGGAGGGGTCAGCGCTGCCGGCTCTCATCATCGACACGACCTGCGGCGGCGATCCAGAGGAGGCCCGCGACGCCTACCCGGCGGTCAACGATACCTTGTCGCTGCGCTTCGATCCGCGGGGGGAGGTGGCCCGGCTCTATAGCGTGCCCGCGGTGCCCTTTGCCGTGGCGGTCGACCGCGATCGCGTCATCGTCTTCATGGGCGGGCTGGGCCGGACAGCGGACGAGACCACTGCCGTGCGAGACGCCTTCGCCGCGATCGCCGGCGGACAGGCGCCCGACCTGTCGCGCGCTCCGGCAGGCAGCGCGACGCGGTTCCGGCCCTATTGCCTGCCCGACAGCACGCCGCCCTGAGGCGGTGCGCTTCCGGCGATCGCCGCACTGACATCCGATCGGGGGATTCGGAATGAACTGCCAACTCAAATGGATGCAGTCCGAAGGTGGTTCCGCCGTGTCACTTCGTCCTTTCCGCGCGTGACCGCTTCCGCCTGCAGACCGAATGTGCGATCAGGAGGCAAACGACGGAAGTGATCATGCAAGAAGAGTTCGCCGCGATTGCCCGCAAGTCACTGCTTCTTGCCAGTGCTCCCGTCGATGCGCAGGACCTGATCCTGGCAACGGCCCGCGCCCGCGAGATGGAGCGCGGCGCCACGGTGTTCCTGCAGGGCGAGCGGGCCACTGCCGTCTATATCGTCGTTGATGGCTGGGTGAAGCTCTACCGGATTGCGCCGAACGGCGCCGAGGCCGTCGTGGCGGTGTTCACCCGCGGCCATTCCTTCGGCGAGGCGGTCGCGTTCACCCATGACGCCTATCCGGTGTCCGCCGAATGCGCGACCGATTGCACCCTGATCCGGATCGAGACCGATGCGATCCTCCGCCTCGTGCGTGAGCGGCCGGGATTGTCGCTGTCGCTCCTGGCCGCCACATTCGCGCATCTGCACAGTCTCGTCGCGCAGATCGAGCAGCTCAAGGCCCAGACCGGCGCGCAGCGCGTGGCCGAGTTCCTCCTGGAACTGGCGCCCTGCGGCGAAGGGCGTTGCGAGGTCACCTTGCCCTACGACAAGGCCCTGATCGCCGGGCGTCTGGGGATGAAGCCCGAAAGCCTGTCGCGCGCCTTCGTCAAGCTGAGGGACCACGGCGTGCATGTGAAGCACAACGTGGCCGTGATCGACGACCTCGCCGAACTGCGCGACTATGCCGACGAGGATCCCGCCGACGCCTGGTCGAAGGGCTGACCGCTACGCCATCGCGTAGAGCGCGAGCAGCAGGAGCGCGTAAGCCGCCATCACGATCCTGAAGCCGCGGTGCCAGAAGGGCGCGTCGGCCAGGCCGAGATAGCGGCTGATGATCGTGCCGGCCTTCGCCCAGGCGAGAAACAGGATCGCGGCTCCCGCCGCCGTCATGCCCGCAGGAGGGAGCAGGCCCCGCGTGACCGCGCCCGCAAGCACCGTCGACACCGCGGATAGGATGAGAAGCCAGCCCCAGGCGCGGAGCAGCGGATCGGTGCGCATGGCTTACCTCAGCAGATAGATCACCGGGAACAGAAGCACCCAGACCAGGTCGACCATGTGCCAGAACGCAGCGCCGACCTCGACCGACCGCGGCGCAGAGCGGATCCCGACCAGCCCGAGGATCACGATCCCGGCGACGACATGGGCGGCATGGAAACCGGTCAGGAGGTAGTAGAAGGTGAAGAAGGGACTCGTCTCGACGCCGATGCCGGCCGCTGCCTTCGCGGCGAATTCGATCCCCTTCACGACGAGGAACACCAATCCCAGCGCCGCCGCCGCCGCGAGCCAGACCCGCGTGGCGGCCCGGGTTCCGGCGTCGGCGGCCCGCACCGCCCGCGCCGCGAAGAAGCCCGAAGTGACAAGCACCACCGTATTGATTCCGGCGCCGGTGCGGTGCAGGTGATCCTGCGCCTCGGCAAAGCCCACGGGATCGGTGATCCGCACGGCGAGGAACGCCGCGAGCCCTGCGCCGAAGACCAGAAGCTCCGACACGATCAGTACCCACATCATCAGATCGCCTGGAAGCTGATCGAGCGGGGATTGTTCGGCCGCCGCGTTCATGCGCCCACCAGCTGGCGATAGATCTCGGGCAGCGCGGTCGTCAGGTGGTCGGCATGCGGAATCACGGCGAAGCCGCCCCGGCCGAAGATGCGCGGAAACCAGGCCTTGCCCTGGCGGTCGATGGTGATGCCGAAGACCGAATGCCCGGCGCGGCGCGCCTCGAGCACCGCCATGCGGCTGTCCTCGATGCCGTGGCGGCCCTCGTAATGGTCGAGGTCGTTGGGCTTGCCGTCGGTGATCACCAGAAGCAGCCGGCGCTTGCGGGCCTGATCGGACAGGTCCGCCGAGGCGTGCCGGATCGCCGCGCCGAGGCGGGTGTAGAAGCCCGGCTTCAGGGCCGCGATGCGGGCTTCTGTCTCAGCACTCATCGGCTCGCCGAAGCGCTTGCAGTTCATGAAATAGACGCGGTTGCGCTTGAGCGAGGAAAACCCGTTGATCGCGAAATCGTCGCCGCAGGCGTCGAGTCCCCAGGCCAAGGCGGCCAGCGCCTCGTGCTCGATCTCGATCACCGCGCGGCCCGCGACCGCGCTTTCGGTCGAGCGCGACACGTCGAGCAGGATCGACACCGCGAGGTCGCGCTTCAGCGGCCGGGTCTGCCGCCAGATCCGGTCCCGCGCCTCGCCGGTCGCGCGCAGATCGACCTGCGCGCGCACCGCCGCCTCCATGTCGAGTTCGTCGCCGTCGAGATGCCCGGCGGTGGTCACGCGGCCGGGGCGGAGCGCCTCGAACTGGCGCTTCACGGCGCGGACGCGGCGGTTGGCGCGCGGGTCGGCGCGGAACTCGGGGATGCCGTCGCCCGGCTCCACCGGGCTCACCAGAACCCGCGCATGGGCGGGCAGGTAGGCGCCGGTGCGCACATCCCATTCGGGATAGGTGAACTGACCCGAGATCGCCTCGCGGTCGACATCCTCGGGGGCGAGGTCGAGATGCAGCTTCAGCCGTGTCGCCGGCGCCTTCGAGATCTGGCCAAGCCCGATTTCCTCCTGGTCGTCGGCGGCCTTCTTGGCGCTGTCGGGGTCATCGTCCTCGACGCGGCGGTTGAGATTGATGAATTCGGCCCAGCTGAGGATCGCCTCGAACTTGTGGAGGATGAAGCTGTCCTTGCGCTCGACCTGCTCCGCCTTGCGGCGCTTGGCGCGGTGCATCGTGTTGCCTTCGCCTTCCTCGGGCGTGCCCTCGGTCTGCCTTGTCTCGACCTCGGACGCGGCCGAGGCGTCGAGGCGGCGCAGGTCGGGCCAGAGCGCCACGGGGCGGGAAGGGCGATAGCCGCGCGGCGCGCGCAGCGCGTCGATTTCGCCCGCGATCATGGCGTCGCGCAGCTTTCGCGCCTCGGCGGGCAGGGGAAGGGGCTCGCCAAGCTCGGCGCGGATCAGGGCCTCCACCGCGGCTTCGGTCGCGGGCAGGGGGCTCGCGGGGCGCAGCGCGAGGGTCGCGGCGCAGAGATCGGCATAGAGCGCGCGGAACCCCGGCGCATCGTCGAGCGTCGCGCGCACCATCGCGTTCGCGGCGGCAAGCTGGGACAGGTCCGCCTGAAGCGGGTCTTCGGGAAGCGTGGTCCCGGCAGGGGCGTGGGCCGCGAGGGCGGCGAGCCAGAGATAGGCCGCGGCATTCGCCTCGCGCGCCGGGAACAGCGCCAGCGACGCCGGCAGCCGGAGAGCCGCGCCGTCGAAGGAGGCGCGCGGGATCGTTTCGGTCTCGGTCCCGAGCCTGCGCAGGAAGGAGAGCCGGTGGCGGCTCACCTCCGCGGCCACCGGCTTGATCTCGACCGAAGGCGCGCCGCCAAGCGCGCGGAAAAGGACTGCCAGCCGTCCGCCGACCTCGGAAAGGTCGACACGGGCTCCGTCATACGCCTCGGGGGCGTCAAGACGGCTGGCAAGGGCGTGCCACAGCTTCCCGACGGTTTCCTCGGGTTCCCATGGCTCGAATTCGATCCTGGACACCGCCGGCCTCACCCGAAAACGGCTGTGACAAGATCGAGGAGCCCGCGTTTGACATCCGCATCATCGCTGAGCGGTTCGATCATCGCGGCGGAGATGGCGCGTTCGACCGGCATGCCACCGGCGATCAGGGTCGCCGCGTAGACGACGAGCCGGGTGGAGACGCCTTCCTCGAGGTCCTGCCCCTTCAGGGCGCGGAGCTTGTTGGCCAGCCGCACCAAGGGCTGCACCCGCTCGGCGGCCAGGCCGCTTTCCTTCGCGACCACGGGGATTTCGTGCTCGGGGCGGGGAAAGTCGAACTCCATCGCCACGAAACGTTGCCGGGTCGAGGGCTTCAGGGTCTTGAGGATGTTCTGATAGCCCGGGTTGTAGGAGGCCACCAGCATGAAGCCCGGCGCCGCCTCGAGTTCCTCGCCTGTGCGGTCGATCGGCAGGATGCGCCGGTCGTCGGTGAGCGGGTGGAGCACCACGGTCACGTCCTTGCGCGCCTCGACGACCTCGTCGAGATAGCAGATCGCGCCCTCGCGCACCGCCCGCGTCAGCGGCCCGTCGACCCAGACGGTCTCGCCGCCCTTCAGGAGGTAGCGCCCGATGAGGTCGGCGGCCGAGAGGTCGTCGTGACAGGCCACCGTGTAGAGCGGCCGGCCGAGCTCAGCCGCCATATGGGCGACGAAACGGGTCTTGCCGCAACCGGTCGGCCCCTTCAGCAGCACCGGCAGGCCGTTTCCGTAGGCGGCGGCGAAGATCTCGCATTCGTCGCCCTGGGGGAGGTAGAAGGGGGCGTCCGCCGCCCCCTTCATCTGGGTGTGAGCGTTCATGGCCTTCACTCCGCCGCGACGTGTTCGGCCGCGATACGGGCCTTTTCGAGCGGGCCGGCCTCGATCACCTCCCGACGCGGGAAGGCCAGCGCGTAGATGAACAGGAGCGCGCCGAGGACCACCGCCACGCCCGAGCCGAAGCGCATGACGTAGAAGATCCACAGCTGTTCCTGCACTTCCATGAAGTTCTCGCCGAGGACGCGCTGCATGTGCGTCTGCACCGTGCCCGCGAAGGTCAGCGTGAGGGTCATGAACACCATGCCGCCCGACATCAGCCAGAACGCGGCCATGTTCAGCACCTGGTTGTAGGGGTCACGCCCGCGCAGCACCGGCATGGCATAGCTGATGATCGCCAGGT
>JBFKMA010000129.1:0-6632 GCA_041630175.1 Albidovulum sp. | reverse complement strand
GCGATCCTCGAGTGAATCGGGAGGCTTATCGATGACCCCCGCGGCACGGATCGGCGCGGCGATCGACATACTCGACCGGGTTCTCGCCGGGGCGGCGGCGGAACAGGCCCTGATCGCCTGGGCGCGGGCCAGCCGGTTCGCGGGTTCGGGCGACCGTGCGGCAATCCGCGATCACGTCTTCGACGCGCTGCGTTGCCGGCGATCCTTCACGGCGCTGGCCGGGGCGGCCGAGCCGTCCGGTCGGGCGCTGATGCTCGGGGCGATCCGTGCGGCGGGCGGCGATCCCGCTGCGGTCTTCTCGGGCGACGGCTATGCGCCCGCGCCGCTCAGCAATGACGAACGCCAGGCCCTCGCGGCGGCGCCGGGGCTTGGGGCACTACCCGAACTCGTGACGCTGGACTGCCCCGACTGGCTGGCACCGGCGCTGCGGCAGTCGCTCGGGGCGGACTTCGCGCCGGTCATGATGGCGATGCGCAGTCGCGCGCCGGCGGTCCTGCGGGTCAATGCGGCGCGCGCCACGCGGGCCGATGCCACGGCCGCCCTGGCGCGCGACGGGATCGTGGCCGAGCCGCATCCGCTTGCGAACTTCGCGCTGGAAGTCGTTGGGAACGCGAGAAACATCAGGAACTCTAGGGCCTATGCAAACGGCCTTGTCGAGTTGCAGGACGCAAGCCCCCAGGCCGCCGTCGAGGCGCTGCCGCTCCGGCCTGGGATGCGGGTTCTCGACTATTGCGCGGGCGGCGGCGGCAAGATTCTGGCGATGACGGCGCGGGTGAAGGGCGACTACGTCGCGCATGACGCCGATCCCGGCCGCATGCGCGATCTGCCCGAACGCGCGCGGCGCGCCGGCGCCCGCGTCGCGATCCGCGACGGTGCCGCTCTCGCAGGGCAGGTCTTCGACCTCGTGCTGCTCGACGTGCCTTGTTCGGGCAGCGGGACCTGGCGGCGCACGCCCGAGTCGAAATGGACCCTGACCCCCGAACGGCTGGAAGAACTTCTGGCTGTCCAGTCGGAGATTCTCGATCGCGCCACGTCGCTTGTCGCGCCGGGCGGTGCCGTGGCCTACATGACCTGTTCGCTTCTGGACGCCGAGAACCGCGCGCAGATCGAGGCGTTTCTCGGCCGCGAACCCGGCTGGCGTCTTTCCGGGGATCGTCGCTTCACGCCGCTCGAAGGCGGCGACGGCTTCTACAGCGCTCTCTTGACGCGCGTGTGAGCATAGCTCTACACAATTGAGAGTTGCGATCCCGTAGCGATTAATCGCCGCTTAAGCATTTCGGGTCGGAATGCGGGGGAAGCGATTCTGAAGAAAGGCACGGTGGTGTCGCATCCGGCGCTTACTCCGCAACCGCTGACTCGGACGGCGCTGATGCTCGCGCCGCGCAGCCGGTATCTGGCGCTGGCGTCGGTTCTTTGCTCGGCGATCGCCAGTGTCGCCAGCGGCGGTGTGCTGGGTGTCGCGATGCTTTCGGTGGCGGGCACGTTCGCGGCGCTCGCCGGCCTGATCTCCTGGCTGTCCGCCAGGGATCGTCGCGCGCGCCGGATCTTCCAGGCGCAGATCGCGGGCTTTGTCGCCCATGACGCCGCGCCGAGCTTCACGACCGACGCCATCGGAGAGATCGGCACCCAGAACCGCGCCGCCGTCGAACGGTTCGGCAATCGCGCCGGCCAGACGCTCGCGACCACGTTGGGTGAGCTTTTCGCCAACCCGGCGGCCGTATTGCACCGGATGCAGGACCGCGCCCAGGCGGTCGGCGCCGCCCATGACGATCTCGTGACCCGGCGCGGCCATGTGCGCCTCGCCGTGCACCGCATCGGCGAGGCGGGCTTCCTGTGGCGACTTGAGGATCTGACCGAGCAAGGGGAAGGCGGGTGCAAGGCCGATGCGATCGGCCTGCCCATGCTGACCGCATCGCGGACCGGCACTGTCCTGTTCATGAACGAACCGCTGCGCCGGCTCATCGGAACCCGGGCGAAGACGCTGGACCGGATATTCAACGACCTCCCCGTGCGACCGGGCGAGGTGCAGGAGATCGCCGGCGCGGACGGTCCTGTCCGTGCGCTCATCGCCTCGACGGAGAGTGCTGGCGGGCGACAGGCCCATTATTTCCTGCCCGCGCCGGACATGCCGGCGCATGTCGTCGATCCGACGGCCTTCGAAAGCCTTACGGTGGCGCTGCTGCGGCTTGATGGCCAGGGGCGCCTGCTGGACGCAAATCGCGCCGCGCGAAAGCTGCTTGGCGACGTCGTGCCGGGCACGGAGATGGCCGCGATCCTTGAGGGACTCGGGCGTCCGATCGGCGACTGGCTCGCCGATGCGCTGGCCGGGCGGGGCGATGGGCGCCCGGAAGTGCTCAAGGTCCGCAACTCGGACCAAGAGGCGTTCCTGCAGGTCACCCTGACCCGCGCCATGGAGGACGGCAAGCCCGCGCTCGTGGCGGTCCTGTCGGACGCGACCCAACTCAAGACGCTCGAGGCGCAGTTCGTCCAGAGCCAGAAGATGCAGGCCATCGGTCAGCTCGCGGGTGGCGTGGCGCATGACTTCAACAACCTGCTCACCGCGATCTCGGGTCATTGCGACCTGCTGCTGCTGCGTCACGACAAGGGGGATCCGGACTATGCGGACCTCGTCCAGATCAACCAGAACGCCAATCGCGCGGCGAGTCTTGTCGGCCAGCTTCTTGCGTTCTCGCGCAAGCAGACGCTGAAGCTGAGCATGGTCGACCTGCGCGACACCCTGTCCGATCTTACCCATCTCCTGAACCGCCTGGTCGGCGAGAAGGTTCGCCTCACGCTCGCGCACGACCCGGACCTTGCCCCGATCCGCGCCGACAAGCGGCAGCTTGAACAGGTCATCATGAACCTCGTCGTGAACGCGCGCGACGCCATGCCCGGCGGCGGCGAGATACGCATAGAGACGGAAATGCGGCCGCTGAAAGAGGAGATGAGGCGCGACCGGGCGTCCGTCGCGCCAGGCGACTACGTGGTCGTCCGCGTGACCGACGAGGGCACCGGCATCGCGCCCGAACAACTGCCGAAGATCTTCGAGCCGTTCTACACCACGAAGCGGCAGGGAGAGGGCACCGGCCTCGGACTTTCGACCGCCTACGGGATCATCAAGCAGACCGGCGGCTTCATCTTCTGTGACAGTGTCCCGGGGCACGGGACGACGTTCACGCTCTACTTCCCGGCCTACGATCCGCCGCCGCGGGCCGCAGCGGAGCCGGTGCCCGCCGCGCCGCCGCGCCGTGTGTCGCAATCCGGAGAGGGGGTCGTGCTCCTCGTGGAGGACGAGGCGCCGGTGCGCGCCTTCGCCAGCCGCGCATTGCGGATGAGAGGCTATACGGTGATCGAGGCGGAAAGTGCCGAGGAAGCCTTGATGACGCTCGAGGACGGTGCGCTGGCCGTGGACGTCTTCGTGACGGATGTGATCATGCCGGGCATGGATGGCCCGTCTTGGGTGCGCGAGGCGCTGAAGGCACGGCCGAATACGCGGGTCGTGTTCGTGTCGGGCTACTCCGAGGAAAGCCTGATCCAGACCCGCGAACGCATTCCGAACTCGGTCTTCCTTCCCAAGCCGTTCTCGCTCAGCGAGTTGACGGCGACGGTCCAGCGTCAGATCCACTGAACGCCCTGGGCGCGCGGCAGACCGCGCGCCAACGGGTTCCGTCAGGCGGGCTGCCTGGCCTTCAGCGTGTCGTAGAGGGCGAAATCCCGCCAGTAATCCTCGCGGAGCCGCGCCTCGAGATCGGGCGCAAGATCGAGGGAGCCTTCCGGCGAGACGTTGAGCCTCGGCAGGGAGATCTCGCAGTCCAGCCGGTCTTCGAGGAAGCGGACGAAGTCCGCCATGTCGTCATAGCGGAACAGCCGGTCGACGCCGGGCCCCTTGTCGGGGACGAGGAATCGGCTCTGGCGGCCGACATTGGCGAATTCGGGCTGCGGATCGCTGAGATACCCCTCGATGAAGGTGCTGAAACTCATGCCGGCCGTGCTGCGCTCGGGCCGGTTGTTGTTGGCGCGCTGGCGGTAGCGGTACCAGCTCCCGAGCCAGTCGAGCGGCTCGCGCATCACCGCGACCACCTGGAAGTCCTCGTCGGCGGCCTTCTCAAGATAGGGCGCAAGATAGCGCCAGTAGCGAAAGGCCGAGGTGTGCTTGAGTTCCGGCGGGCGTTGGATCACCACGCTCGCCAGGGGTTCGAGCGCGGCCTCGATCGCGGTCGAACCGGTCTTGGGCGTCGCGAGATAGACGAGCCGTTGCTTCCAGAAAACCAGCATCCGATCCTCTTCATCCTTTGGTCGGAACAAAATCACGCCAGAGTTAACTAAAGATTCACCGCGGCAAGAAAAAGTCGAATTTATGAGAATTGAGTTGAAATGTTCCCTTTTTGATCTCATAAGTTTGAGAACAAGGAGCGAACATGCGCAACGATTGCCGTGCCGGGCCGGGTATGAAATAAGGAAGTGACCAATGGCAGTGACGAACCTTCTCGACATGAACGACAAGCGCTCCGCAGACAAACAGAAGGCCCTCGACTCCGCGCTCGCGCAGATCGAGCGGCAGTTCGGCAAAGGCTCCATCATGCGGCTCGGCGCCGACAACCCGGTGATGGAAATCGAGGCGACCTCGACCGGCTCGCTCGGACTCGACATCGCGCTCGGCATCGGCGGGTTGCCGAAAGGGCGGGTCGTGGAGATCTATGGCCCGGAAAGCTCGGGCAAGACCACCTTGACGCTGCATGTCGTGGCCGAGGAGCAGAAGAAGGGCGGTGTCTGCGCCTTCGTCGATGCCGAGCACGCGCTCGATCCGCAATATGCCAAGAAGCTTGGCGTGAACCTCGACGAGCTGCTGATCTCGCAACCCGATACCGGCGAACAGGCGCTGGAGATCGTCGACACGCTGGTGCGGTCCGGCGCGGTGAGCCTCGTCGTGATCGACTCGGTCGCGGCGCTGACGCCGAAGTCCGAGCTTGAAGGCGACATGGGCGATTCGAGCGTGGGCGTACATGCCCGCCTCATGAGCCAGGCGATGCGCAAGCTCACCTCGTCGATCAGCCG
Organism: Albidovulum sp.; assembly: GCA_041630175.1. GTDB lineage: Bacteria > Pseudomonadota > Alphaproteobacteria > Rhodobacterales > Rhodobacteraceae > Albidovulum. The sequence continues at coordinate 1,577 of JBFKMA010000129.1, read as the reverse complement.
CTCGAACTGCATGGTGATCTTCATCAACCAGATCCGCATGAAGATCGGCGTGATGTTCGGCAGTCCCGAGACGACGACCGGCGGCAACGCGCTGAAGTTCTATGCTTCGGTCCGTCTCGACATCCGCCGCATCGGCTCGATCAAGGACCGAGACGAGGTCGTGGGCAACACCACCCGCGTCAAGGTCGTGAAGAACAAGGTGGCGCCGCCGTTCAAGCAGGTCGAATTCGACATCATGTATGGCGAGGGGATCTCCAAGACCGGCGAACTCATCGACCTTGGCGTCAAGGCTGGCGTGGTGGAAAAGTCGGGCTCTTGGTATTCCTATGGCGACGAGCGCATCGGCCAGGGCCGTGAGAATGCCAAGCAGTTTCTCAAGGGCAATCCTGACGTCGCGCTCGCGATCGAGGACAAAATCCGTGCGAGCCACGGGCTCGATTTCGGCGCCTCTGACGATGTTCCGGGCGAGGACTTGATGGAGGCCTGACGGCGGCTTGTCCGCGCGTTTTTCCGCGACGGCATGGATGCGCGGCTCCGGCGGGGCCGCGTTTCGTGCATCCGGATGGGGATGGTCTCCTCCGTGGAAGGGGGCGCGGGTGCATTCCGGCTTTCCTGGAGGCGACGCCCGGCCGCGGTGGTGCGGCGCGGGAATATGGACATGGGGCGAGACAAGGGCTAACACGCCAAGGCTGATCCCTTCCGCCCCGAGAGGCCCGCCCGATGCCCAGCCTGAACGATATCCGGTCCACGTTCCTCGACTATTTCCGACGCAACGATCACCGGATCGTGGACAGCTCGCCGCTCGTCCCGCGCAACGATCCGACGCTGATGTTCACCAATTCGGGGATGGTGCAGTTCAAGAACCTCTTCACCGGGCTCGAGACGCGGGATTTCGTCCGGGCCTCGACCAGCCAGAAATGCGTCCGCGCGGGCGGCAAGCACAACGACCTCGACAATGTCGGCTACACGGCCCGGCACCATACCTTCTTCGAGATGCTGGGGAACTTCTCCTTCGGCGACTACTTCAAGGAGCAGGCGATCCCCTATGCCTGGGAATTGCTCACCAAGGATTTCGGGCTGAACAAGGACCGGCTCCTGGTCACGGTCTATCATACCGACGACGAGGCGGCGGGGATCTGGAAGAAGGTGGCGGGGCTTTCGGACGACAAGATCATCCGCATCCCCACGGATGACAATTTCTGGCGCATGGGCCCGACCGGCCCCTGCGGCCCCTGCACCGAGATCTTCTACGACCACGGCGACCATATCTGGGGCGGCCCTCCGGGCTCGGCCGAGCAGGATGGCGACCGGTTCATCGAGATCTGGAACATCGTCTTCATGCAGAACGAGCAGTTCGAGGACGGCTCGATGCGGCCGCTCGAGATGCAGTCGATCGACACCGGCATGGGGTTGGAGCGGATCGGCGCGCTTCTGCAGGGCAAGCACGACAACTACGACACCGACCTGATGCGGAGCCTGATCGAGGCTTCGGCGCATGGCACGTCGAGCGACCCGGACGGGCCGGGCAAGGTCCATCACCGGGTAATCGCCGACCATTTGCGCTCGACCTCGTTCCT
>JBFKMA010000128.1:0-6646 GCA_041630175.1 Albidovulum sp. | reverse complement strand
TACGACCAGATCGACGAGGTCGGCCGCGACCAGGGCCTGACCTTCCAGGCGCTGCAGGCCCTGCGCGCGGTGATCGAGGACTATCCCGACAGCGACTATGCGCGGTCCTCGATCCTGAAGTTCGACCTCGCCTTCGACCATCTCGCGTCGAAGGAGATGGAGATCGGGCGCTACTACCTCAAGCGCAAGCACTACACCGCCGCGATCAACCGCTTCCGCGTCGTCGTCGAACAGTTCCAGACCACGACCCACACGCCCGAGGCTTTGCACCGGCTGGTGGAGAGCTACCTCTCGCTCGGCCTCACGGACGAGGCGCAGACCGCGGGTGCGATTCTCGGCCACAATTTCCGCTCGACCGAATGGTACGAGGACAGCTACGCGCTGCTGACCGGCCGCGGCCTCCAGCCGGTGGTCAAGGGCGATGGCTGGCTCGCGCAGATCTACCGACAGGTCATCAAGGGCGAATGGTTGTGACCGTGTGGTGCGTGCGAGCACGCACCCTGCGAGGCTGACATGCTGCGCGCGCTCGAAATCCGGAACATGCTGATCATCGACCGGCTGGATCTGGACTTCCGGCCCGGCCTCAACGTGCTCACGGGCGAGACCGGCGCGGGCAAGTCGATCCTTCTCGACTGCCTCGGCTTCGTGCTCGGCTGGCGCGGCCGCGCGGAGCTGGTGCGGGCGGGCGCCGCGCAGGGCGAGGTCACGGCGGTCTTCGACCTGCCGAAGGACCATGCCGCACGCTCCGTCTTGGCCGAGGCGGGGCTCGAGGCCGGCGACGAGCTGATCCTGCGGCGGGTGAACAGCGCCGACGGCCGCAAGACCGCCTGGGTCAACGACCGCCGCAGTTCGGGCGAGGTGCTCCGGGCGCTGTCGGACACGCTGATCGAGCTGCACGGCCAGCATGACGACCGCGGGCTTCTCAATCCGCGCGGCCACCGCCAGCTGCTCGACGCCTTCGCCGGCGCCGATCCCGGCCCCGTGCGCCGCGCCTGGGCCGAGCGCGCCGCGGCGCGCAAGGCGCTGGAGGCGGCGGAGGCGGCTCTGGCCGAGATGCGCGCCGAGGAGGAGTTTCTGCGCCATGCGGTAAGCGAGCTCGACAAGCTCGACCCTGAGTCCGGCGAGGAGGCGGTGCTCGACGCGCGGCGGCGGCTGATGCAGGCCGGGCAACGCATCCGCGAGGACATCGCCCGCGCGTTGCAGGCGCTCGGCCCCGACGGTGCCGAGGGGCTGATGGCCGACGCCGTGCGTTGGCTCGAAGGCGCGGCCGACAAGGCCGAGGGGGCGCTCGACGCGCCGGTCGCGGCGCTCGGCCGGGCGATCACCGAGCTTGGCGAGGCCGCCGAGGGCGTCGAGACCTGCCTCGACCGGCTGAGCTTCGACCCGCGCGAGATGGAGGCGGTGGAGGAGCGGCTTTTCGCGATCCGCGGCCTCGCGCGCAAGCACGGGGTCCTGGCCGACGATCTCGGCACCTTCGCCGAGGACCTGCGCGGGCGGCTCGCGGCGCTCGACGGCGGGGCCGAGAACATTCGTGCGCTGACGGGGGCCGTCGCTGCGGCGGATGCGGCCTATGACGCGGCGGCCGAGGCGCTGTCCGACACGCGCCGCGAAGCGGCCGCGCGGCTCGACGACGCGATCGCGGCCGAGCTTGCGCCCTTGAAGATGGAGCGCGCGCATTTCGCCACCGTCATCGCGGATGGCGAGGCCGGCCCCGAGGGTCGCGACCAGGTGGCCTTCACGGTCGCGACCAATCCCGGCGCGCCGCCGGGGCCCTTGAACCGCATCGCCTCGGGCGGCGAGCTGTCGCGATTCCTGCTGGCGCTCAAGGTCGTGCTGGCCCGCGGCGGCGAGGCGCTGACGATGATCTTCGACGAGATCGACCGCGGCGTCGGCGGCGCCACCGCCGATGCCGTCGGCCGCCGCCTTGCAAGGCTCGCCGAGACGGCGCAGATCCTCGTCGTCACCCATTCTCCGCAGGTCGCGGCGCGCGGCGCCCATCACTGGCGGGTGGAAAAGCGCGTCGCGGCGGAGATGACGACCTCGACGGTGGTGCCGCTCGCCCCCGAGGCGCGGATCGACGAACTGGCGCGGATGCTCTCGGGCGAGAATGTCACCGCCGCCGCGCGCGACGCCGCCCGCGCGCTGCTTGCGGGCTGAGGGTTTTCCAGATTGCGGCGCCCTTGCGGGCGCCAGGAGATGTCTCGCCGCCCGCCGTCGGCGGGCAGCTCGGGTCATGCGGGGTCCGGATGACGCGCCGGTCGGGCTGCTTCATCTTGCCCGAAATATCCCCGCCGGAGGCATCCCGAGCCGCCGCGCGGAACGCGTGGCGGCGAGACAAAAACAACGGCCCGGAACGGGCGGCATTCGGATCATGGCCGGGCGCGGCCGGGCGCTCCCTTGCCTCATTGGGGCGTTTGGCATAAGCGGGTGCGAACGAAGCCCAGCGATGCGAGCCCCCGATGCGCCTTTCCCGCTATTTCCTCCCCGTTCTCAAGGAAAACCCCGCCGAGGCGCAGATCGTGAGCCACCGCTACATGCTGCGTGCCGGCATGATCAAGCAGCAGGCCGCCGGCATCTATTCCTGGCTGCCGATGGGCTTCCGTGTCCTTCGCCGGATCGAGGAGATCGTGCATCAGGAGCAGATCCGCGCCGGCCATATCCCGATGCTGATGCCGACGCTGCAGCCCGCCGATCTGTGGCGCGAATCCGGCCGCTACGACGTCTATGGCGAGGAGATGCTGCGCATCAGCGACCGCCATGGCCGCGACATGCTCTACGGGCCGACGAACGAGGAGATGATCACCGACATCTTCCGCGCCCATGTCGGCTCCTACAAGGACCTGCCGCTGACGCTCTACCACATCCAGTGGAAGTTCCGCGACGAGATCCGGCCGCGCTTCGGCGTGATGCGCGGCCGCGAGTTCTACATGAAGGACGGCTACAACTTCGACCTGACGAAGGAAGACGCGCTCCATGCCTACAACCGCCATCTGGTGAGCTACCTGCGCACCTATGAGCGGATGGGCCTTCAGGCGATCCCGATGCGCGCCGATTCCGGCCCCATCGGCGGCGACAACACCCATGAATTCCTCGTCCTCGCCGATACCGGCGAGTCGGAGGTCTTCTATGACAGCAAGGTCACCGACATCCGCCTCGGCACCCGCGAGATCGATTACGACAGCCATGAAGAGTGCCGCGCGGTGATGGAGGAATTCACCGCGCTCTATGCCCGCACTGACGAAACCCATGTCGAGGCGACCTTTGCCGAGCGCGTGCCGATGGAGCGCATGCGCCGGGCGCGCGGCATCGAGGTCGGCCAGATCTTCTATTTCGGCACCAAGTATTCCGATGCGATGGGCGCGATGGTCGTCAACGCCAATGGCGAGCGGCTGCCGGTGCACATGGGCTCGCACGGGATCGGCGTCAGCCGTCTCGTCGGCGCGATCATCGAGGCCTCCCACGACGACAAGGGCATCATCTGGCCCGAGGGCGTGACACCCTTCCATGCCGGGATCGTCAATCTCAAGCAGGGCGACGCCGCGACCGACGGCGCCTGCGGCGAGATCTATCGGGCGCTGAAGGCCAAGGGGCTCGAGCCGCTCTATGACGACCGCGACGAGCGGGCGGGGGCGAAATTCGCCACCATGGACCTGATCGGCCTGCCCTGGCGGATCACCGTCGGCCCGCGCGGGCTCGCCACCGGCAGGGTCGAGCTGACCTCGCGCCGCAGCGGCGAAAGCGAGGAGATGAGCCCGGAAGCCGCGGTCGCGCGGATCGCCGAAATCTACGCGGGCGTCTGAGCCCATGGCCGAGATCCTGGCCTTCGGCGACAGCCTGACCTGGGGCTCGCGCCCCGATGGCCTCGGCCGCCATGCGCGCGAGGACCGCTGGCCCGTGGTCCTGGAGGCCGGGCTGCCGGGCGTCCGGGTCGCGGCGGAGGGCCTGCGCGGGCGCACCACCGCCTTTGACCGGCAGGCGGGCGCCTGTGACCTGAACGGCGCGCGGGTGCTGCCGGTGCTTCTGCACTCCCACGCGCCGCTCGACGCGGTGATCGTGATGCTCGGCATCAACGATGTCTGGGAGGGGCATCCGCTCTGGCGCATCCGCGACGGGCTCGGGCGCGTGGTCGAGGTGATCCGCCATCATCCCTGGCGGCTGCCCGAACCGCAGCGGCCGGCGATCCTGCTCGTGGCGCCGCCGCCGATGTCGGCCTGCAGCGATCCCGACGTGACGCCGGAGAAGATCGCCGCGTCCGACGCCCTGTCGGGGGTGTTCGCCACCGTCGCGCAGGAGACGGGCGTGGCGTGGTTCGACGCGGGCCAGGTCGCCCGCGCCTCGGCCGAGGACGGATTCCACCTCGACGCCGCGGCGACCCGCGCGGTGGGCGAGGCGCTGCGCGCGCCCGTCGCGGCGCTGCTCGCGGCGCGCTAGGCAGCGGTCCGGCCGGACTGGCTGGCCGTCGCGGCTATTCCACGAGCCCCGCCCGAGTCAGGTAATCCGCCATGCCTTCGACGTTCATCGGCCGCCAGTCGGCGTACTGGCCCCAGTCGGCATAGGCGTCCATCGTCACCTCGGCCTGCAGGTCCGCGACCGTCTTGCCGTCCTTCAGCCCGGCCAGCACCGCGGCGCGCAGTTCCTCGATATAGGCGCGCGTCTCGGCCAGATCGTCATGCGTGCCGACCTGGCCATGCGCCGGGGCGAAGATCTCGAAATCGAGGGTTTCGGCCTTGGCGACCTGGCTGATCCAGTCGTCGATATTGGCGCCGCCGAAATTCTGCCAGGGGAGGCGCTCGGGGGCGGCGACATCGACGATGAAGCCGACGTTCTCGGGCCGCACCACGACGGCGATCATGTCCTCGCCGTGGCCGGGGCCGAGATAGGTGAGCTCAATCGTCTTGCCGCCGATCTCCAGCACCTTGCTGTCGCCGATCCGCTCGTCCGGGGTCACGCCGTCGATCGCCTCGGGGGCGTTCTCATGCGCGATCACATGGGCGCCGTCGAAGGCCGCGCCGCCCGAGGCGTGGTCGAGATGGGAATGCGAATAGATCAGATGCGTCACCGGCTGGTCGGTGACCGTGGAGAGGTTCTCCTTCAGCCAGGTCGCGGCCTCGGCGTTGATCGGATCGACGACCACGGTGCCTTCGCCGGTCGCCACCACGAGCGCGAAGTGGAAGTTGTTCTGGAAGCGGTAGACGTCGCCCTTGACGTTCTGGATCGCGCGCGTGGCGTCCTGGGCGAGCGCGGAGGTCGTGAGCGCGAGCGCCGCCGCGATGGAGAGCGTGTGCCGTTTCATGCCGTCGTCCTCTTCTGTGTTCCCGAAGCCCCGATGATGCGGGGCGCCGGTGCCGCCGGGCAACGTGCGCGTCTTCACGATCCGGTGAGAACCGGCCCCTGCGGCGGGTTTCCGCGCCTTGACCCGGCAGGCCATTCGGCGCATGTCTCCGCCCGACCAATGAAGGAGCCGCCCTTGGCCACCGCGCCGTTTTCCGCCTTCGAATTCATGATCGCCTGGCGCTACCTGCGCGCCCGCCGCTCCGAGGGCGGCGTCAGCGTCATGACCTGGATCAGCCTCGTCGGCATCGCGCTCGGCGTCATGGCGCTGGTGGCGACGCTGGCGGTGCGCTCGGGCTTCCGCACCGAGCTCGTCGACACGATCCTCGGTTCGAGCGCCCATGTCGCGGTCAGCCGCGCCACCTGGATCGACGAGAACGGCGTGGCGACGCGGGCGATCACCGCGCCCGAGGCGTTGGCCGAGAGGATCCGCGCCGTCCCCGGCGTCACCCGCGCGGCGCCGATCATCAAGGGCCAGGCGATGGTGACGGCCAATGACCGCTCCAACGTCGCCGAGGTCTACGGCATCACGCTCGAGGATCTGATGACGATCCCGCGGGTCGCGGGCTCCGACGAGGCTCTGGGCGACATCGAGCGCTTCGGCGAGGGCATGGCGATCGGCGGCGGCATCGCCCGCGATCTCGGCATCGCGATCGGCGACCGGGTTAAGCTGATCCAGCCGAACGGCGTGAAGACCGCCTTCGGCACCAGCCCGCGCGTCAATGCCTACGAGGTGGTCTACATCTTCTCCGCCGGGCGCTGGGACATCGACCGCACCCGCATCTACCTGCCCTACGAGGAGGCGCAGTCCTTCTTCAACCGCGAGGCCGGGGCCGACGAGATCGAGGTCTACGTCGCCGATCCCGAGGCGATCGGCAGCTATGCCACAGCACTTTTCGAGGCGGGCGGCGAGGGCACGCTCCTTTGGACCTGGAAGGACGCCTCGGGCGCGTTCCTGAGCGCGCTCGCCATCGAGGATGACGTGATGTTCGTGATCCTCGCGCTGATCGTGCTGATCGCGGCGCTGAACATCACCTCGGGCCTCGTGATGCTGGTCAAGAACAAGGGGCGCGACATCGGCATCCTGCGGACCATGGGCCTGACCGAGGGGGCGGTGCTCAGGGTGTTCTTCCTCTGCGGGGCCTTCACCGGGGTGATCGGCACGGTCGCCGGGGTGGCGCTCGGCTGCCTGATCGCGCTCAACATCGACGCGATCATGTCGGCGATCAACTGGATGACCGGCGGCGGCGCCTGGGATCCCTCGATCCGCGGCATCTACCGGCTGCCGGCGGAACTCAGGGCCTGGGACGTCGGC
>JBFKMA010000127.1:0-6663 GCA_041630175.1 Albidovulum sp. | reverse complement strand
GGCTGCTCGCACCCGGCGCCATCTCCATCAGGTAGCTGCCGCGCCCGGTCCGCGCATCGAAGGACAGGTTGTGCCACCGCATCGAGCCGTCGCCGCCGCCGAAGGCGGCAAGCGTCACGAACTCCGCGCTCTCGAAGCGGGTGATCCGGCGCGGGGGGCGGGTCGGTTCCATCGCCTCACCCCACCCCGAGCGCTTTGCGCCGCAACGCCGACCAGCGCATGATGATGTGGTCGAAGGCCAGCGCCATCAGCGCCACGCACATGCCGAGCACGAAGTTCTTGCCAAGCTCGTTGCCGGCGAGCGTCTTCTGCAGCTCCTGCCCCAGATCCTGGGTGCCGATGAAGGCGGCGATGATGACCATGAAGAAGGCGAACATGATGGCCTGGTTGAAGCCCACCGCCATCGTCGGAAGCGCCAGCGGGATCTGCACCTTCCACAGCTTCTGGCTGCGCGTCGCGCCCGACATGTCGGCGGCTTCGATCAGCTCGTCCGGCACGGCACGGATGCCTTCGATCGTGTAGCGCATCAGCGGCACGGTCGCGAAGATGAAGATCGCGAAGATGACGGCGACGTCGTTCACGCCGAAGAGCATGATCGCCGGGATCAGGTAGATGAAGCTCGGGAAGGTCTGGGCGGTGTCGCAGACCAGGAGGATCGGCTCCGACCAGGCCTTGCGCCGCGCGGCGAGAATGCCCAGCGGCAGGCCGATCAGCGCCGCCAGGACCACCGCCGAGATCACCGCGTAAAGCGTGATCATCGAGCGGTCCCACCACCCCGTCAGCGCGATGATCGCGAAGAACGACCCGGCGATCAGCGCCGAGCGGCGCCCGCCGACATAGTAGCCCGCCGCCGCGATGGCGAGGATGACCGACGCGGACGGCAGCCACAGCAGCGCGTTGCGGAACGGGATCAGCACCCAGGTGATCAGGAACCAGCGCAGCCAGCCGGTGACGGCGTTGATCGCGTCATTGGCGAGGATGGCGCGGATCACGTCGTCGATCTCGCTGCCCATCGACAGGTCCTGGCTGCGCTTGATGTGGTCGGCGACCTGCACGAATTGGGCGAGGACGATACAGCCGACGAAGGCCGCGATGCCGATCAGCAGGAGCCGGTTGCGCTGCCACCACGGGGTGCCGCGCTCGAAATGCTCGGGCTGCCTGACGACCCAGGCCTTGGAACAGCGGTCGAGCGTCACCGCGATCAGCACGATCGTCACGCCGATCTCGAAGCTGCGGCCGAGCTTGAGCGAATTCATCAGCGACAGCAGTTTCGCGCCGAGCCCCGGCATGCCGATGAAGGCCGTCAGGACCACCATCGCGAGCGACAGCATGATCACCTGGTTGACGCCGACGAGGATCTCGGTCCGCGACGCCGGCACGTAGACATGGCGCAGCATCTGCCAGCGGGTCGAGCCGCTCATGTGACCGGCCTCGACCACCTCGTCCGGGACCTTCTTGAGCCCCAGCGCGGTCATCAGGACCATCGGCGGGATCGCGTAGACGATGGTCGCGACGCAGCCGGCCGTCGGGCCCACCTTGAAGAAGATCACCGCCGGCAGAAGATAGGTGAAGAAGGGCAGGGTCTGGAACACCGCGAGGACCGGCTTCAGCACCGCCTCGAACCGTGCGTATTTCCACGCGAGGATGCCGAGGACCAGCCCCAGCAGCACCGCGACCGGGGCGGCGACGGCAATGACCGACATGGTCTGCATCGCCAGATCCCACTGGCCGATCAGCGCCACCCAGACGAAGGTGCCGCCGGCCAAGGCGGCCATGCGCCAGCCCCGCAGCGCGAAGCCGATCACCGCCGCGACCGCCGCGACCGCGGTCCACGGGATCGGCCCGAGGAACGGCCAGCGGTGCTTGCCGTAAAGCAGGTTGGCGGTGATATCGAGCAGCCATTCGAGAACCGACGAGATGCCGCGCGTGACGTGGATCAGGCCGAGATCGTCCTTGATGAAATCGAAGAGCCACTGCAGCCAGTCCTGGTAGGGCAGCACCGCCCCGTCCGGCAAGCGGATGACGAAGCCCGGCAGCAGCGGCTTGGCGAGCGCCAGCAGAACCGCGACGGCAAGGAGGATCGTGGCGACGCGCGGCTTGTCGAGCGCGCGCCCGGACGGCCGAACGGTGACGTCGGCGACCGCCATCACTGCGCCCCGAGCAGGATGTCGAGGGCGTCCTGGCGCTTCATGGCGCCGATGACCTTGCCGCTCTTGTCGGCGACGGGCAGGACGTCGCGGCTTTCGTTCACGAGCTGGCGCGCCAGTTGCAGCACCGTGGCGTCGCCCGGCACAGCGGGGCCGTCCAGCGCATGGCCATTGACCGGACCGGCGAGGCCGCGGGCATGCACCACGCGGGATTTCTCGACGTCCTCGGTGAACTTCGCCACATATTCGGTGGCCGGCTTCAGGACGATCTTGTCGGGCGTGTCGCATTGCTCGACCGCGCCGTCCTTCATGATGGCGATCCGGTCGGCGAGGCGCAGCGCCTCGTCGAAATCATGGGTGATGAAGACGATGGTCTTGCCGAGCATGCCGCGCAGCCGCAGGAACTCGTCCTGCATCTCGCGCCGGATCAGCGGATCCAGCGCCGAGAACGGCTCGTCCAGGAACCAGATGTCGGGTTCGATCGCCAGGCTGCGGGCAATGCCCACGCGCTGCTGCTGACCGCCCGAGAGTTCGCGCGGGAAATACTCCTCGCGCCCCTCGAGGCCGACGAGCTTGATGACCTCGAGCGCCCGTTCGCGGCGGTCGTGCCGGTCCTGGCCGCGCATTTCCAGCGGGAAGGCGACATTGTCGAGAACCGTGCGGTGCGGCAAGAGCCCGAAGCTCTGGAACACCATGCCCATCTTGCGGCGGCGCAGCTCGATCAGTTCCCTTTCGTTGAGGGACATGACGTCGAGGCCGTCGACCACGACCTCGCCGCCGGTGATGTCGATCAGCCGCGACATGCAGCGGACCAGCGTCGACTTGCCGGACCCCGACAGCCCCATGATCACCAGCATCTCGCCGCGCCCGACGTCGATCGACACGTCGCGGACCGCGGCAATGTATCCGTCGCGCCGGATCTCCTCGAAACTGCGGCCCTGCGCGGATTCGAGATAGGCCTCGGGCTTGCTGCCGAAGAGCTTCCAGACATTGCGGCAGGAGATGACGGGGGCTGAGTCGGTCATGGGTATCGCGGTTCCTGTTGGGGGGCTCGGGGGGATCATCCCCCCGAAACCAGGTTCGTTCGGCTCAGATCCCGCCGGTCCAGGGTTTCCAGACCTCTTCGTTGGCCTCGAGCCAGGCCGCCGCCGCATCTTCCGGCTCCATCTCGTCGATATCGACGAGCTTCGCCATCTCGGCGATCTGCGGGTTGGTGAAGGAGATCTGGGTGAGCACGCCGTACGCGGCGGGCCATTTTTCCTTCATGCCGTCCCAGGCGGCGATCTTGAGATAGCCGTTGGCCGGATTGCCGCAGTCATAGGTCGCATCAGGGTTGGGGCCGACGGCGGGGTCCTCGTTGCAGCCCTCGACCCATTCGGGGAACTCGACGAACTCACCGGGCCAGACGGCCTCGGCGAAGTTGGGCGTCCAGTTGAAGACCACGACCGGCTTCTTGTCGGCCTCGGCGGCGCCGATCTCGGCCCAGAGCGCGGCGGCCGACCCGGCATTCACCACGACGAAGTTCATGCCGAGCGCGTCGACGCGTTCCTGGTCATGCTTCAACCAGTCCACCGGCCCGCCGAGGAAGCGGCCCTTGTCGCCGGTCTCCGGCGTCGCGAACGCCGCGGCGCATTCGTTCAGAGCCTCCCAGCTCGGCAGGCCGGGGCAGGATTCCTTGGTCCAGGTCGGATACCACCAGTCCTCCCGGGTGACCGCGTTGTGGGTGCCGGCATCGTGCAGGCCGCCCTTTTCCAGAGCCGCCCGGAAGGATGCGCCGAAGGCGCCTTCCCAGACTTCGAGCTCCAGCGTCACATCGCCGAGCCGGACCGATTCGTAGACCGCCTGGCTGTCGGTGGTGACGAACTCGACGTTGTTGCCCATGGATTCGAAAATCTGGCCGACCACGTGGCTCATCACGATCTGGCTCGACCAGTTGTGGATCGGAATGACGATCGGATCGCTGCTGTCGGCGGCCTGGGACGCGGTGGCGGTGGCTGCGGCGATGGCCGCAAGCGACACTAATCTCGTGAGTTTCATGTTGTCTCCCTGGTCAGTCTTATGTCTGGGCACCCGAATTGAATCACCGGGTCCAGCGCAATAATGCCCGCGGGGGCGACTTTCTCTGCGAAGAATTTCGGCGGGCTTTGCCTCAAGAAAGTGAAGGCAAACGTGGTTCGACGCGATAAAGTGCGTTCGCACTGACACATCCCCGGACGGCTGAAATGCGCAATGCGGACAAGGAGCGGAGCCGACAGGCTCCAGGCGATCACAGGGACCGCAGGAAGCCTCTGCCACCGCTGGATTACCTCCTGGCCTTCGAGGCCGCCGCCGAACAGATGAGCTTTGCCGGCGCCTCCAAGCAGCTGAACATCAGCGAAACGGCGATCAGCCGGAAGGTCCGGCTGCTGGAGCGGCATTTCGGGCTGGCCTTCTTCACCCGCGGCCATCGGTCGATCGAGCTGACGCGCCACGGGAGGGAGTTTCTCGCCCGCATCCAGCCGGCGCTCGAAATGCTGCGGGACACTGCCGACGACCTGCTCAAGACCAGCCAGAACCGGCCCGTCGTGCTGGCGGCGACGAATTCGGTCGCCGCGCTCTGGCTGACACCGCGGCTGCGCGAATTCCGCAAGGCCAGCACGCATCTCAACATCATGCTGGTCTCGTCGGACAACGATGACGAGTGCCTCGCGGAGACCGTCGACCTGACGATCCTGCGCGGGGATGGCGACTGGAAGGGATACGAGGCACGGCTGGTCTTCGGCGAGACGGTCTTTCCGGTCTGTTCGCCGGAATTCCTGCAGGCCAACCCGGAGATTTCGGATATCGAGACATTGCCGGACGCGCAGCTGATTGAGGTTTCCAGCAGCCATACGGAGTGGATGAACTGGCGAACCTGGCTGGCGCAGACCGGCTCCGGCGCCCAGCGACTGGGCCGGACGACGATGTTCAACACCTATCCGCTGTCGATCTATGCGGCGGTGGACGGGGTTGGCGTCGCTCTGGGCTGGGGGCATCTCGTCGACCAGTTCCTCGAGGCGGGAACTCTGGTCCGGCCACTGGGCGACCGGCATGTCCGCACCGAGCACGGCTACTACCTGCTGACGCCGCAGAACCGCCCCGCCTTTCCGGGCCGGGACGCCGTCGCGGACTGGCTGATGAGCATGAGCGCGTCCCGCAAGCGCTACTGCGATTCCGCGCCAGGTGCCGAGGCCAACTGACAGCCGTCTCGGCACCGCGTCCGATCACGCCACGCGCCATGTCGCGAGTCGCCGCAACGATGTCCGATCCGACCGTATCCGGCCGCTCGAATAACCGTCATCTTGCCCCGGTGGCAAAGCGGGGTTGGCATGCGTTACTCAGGCTTCAAGGTACTGAAAGAGGCCCTGACGGGGCACAAGGGATGGACGCCCGCCTGGCGTGATCCCGACCCTCAGAACCACTACGACATCGTCATCATCGGCGGCGGCGGCCATGGCCTGGCGACGGCCTATTACCTCGCGAAGGTCTTCGGGAAGGCCCGCGTCGCGGTGCTCGAAAAGGGCTGGATCGGCGGCGGCAATGTCGGCCGCAACACCACAATCGTCCGCTCGAACTACCTTCTGGACGGCAACGAGCCGTTCTACGAGTTCTCGATGAAGCTCTGGGAAGGGCTCGAGCAGGACTTCAACTTCAACGCGATGGTCAGCCAGCGCGGGGTGCTGAACCTCTGCCATACCGACGCCCAGCGCGACGCGATGCGCCGGCGCGGCAACGCGATGCGGCTCAATGGCGTGGATGCCGAGCTTCTGGACGCCGAGGGCGTGCGCCGGATGGCGCCGTTCCTGAACTTCGACAATGCGCGCTTCCCGATCAAGGGCGGGCTCCTGCAGAGGCGCGGCGGCACGGTGCGACACGACGCGGTGGCCTGGGGCTATGCGCGCGGCGCCGACAACCGCGGCGTCGACATCATCCAGAACTGCGAGGTCACCGGCTTCCGGATCGAGAACGGCAAGTGCCTCGGCGTCGAGACCACGCGCGGCTTTATCGGCGCCGGCAAGGTCGGCGTCGCGGTCGCCGGATCGTCGGGGCGGGTCATGGCCAAGGCCGGGATGCACCTGCCGATCGAGAGCCACGTGTTGCAGGCCTTCGTCACCGAGGGGCTGAAGCCGGTCATCCCGGGCGTCATCACCTACGGAGCGGGGCATTTCTACGTCAGCCAGTCCGACAAGGGCGGGCTCGTCTTCGGCGGCGACATCGACGGCTACAACTCCTACGCCCAGCGCGGCAACCTGCCGGTCGTGGAGGATGTCTGCGAAGGCGGCATGAGCCTGATGCCGATGATCGGGCGGGCGCGGCTGCTGCGGATGTGGGGCGGGGTCATGGACATGTCGATGGACGGCTCTCCGATCATCGACGCGACCCATATCGACGGGCTCTATCTGAATGCGGGCTGGTGCTATGGCGGGTTCAAGGCGACGCCGGCCTCGGGCTGGTGCTTCGCGCATCTGCTGGCGACGGGGGAGCCGCACCGGGTGGC
>JBFKMA010000126.1:0-6752 GCA_041630175.1 Albidovulum sp. | reverse complement strand
GATGGGAGGCGGCGCGGATGGTCGGCGGCGCCGACCGCGTGGTCGTCGCCACCGACGACGAACGCATCCGCGCCGCCGCCGAGGGGTTCGGCGCCGAGGTCGTGATGACCTCGGAGAGCTGCCAGAACGGCACCGAACGCTGCGCGGAGGCCTATGACCGGCTGGGCGGCGGCCATGACATCGTGGTGAACCTGCAGGGCGACGCGCCGCTCACGCCGCATTGGTTCGTCGAAGACCTGGTCGCCGGGCTCCGCGCCGATCCCCTGGCCGAAGTCGCGACGCCGGTGCTGCGCTGCGACGGGCGGGCGCTCAACGGCCTTCTCGACGACCGGTGCGCGGGCCGCGTCGGCGGCACCACCGCCGTCTTCGGCCGCGACCGCAAGGCGCTCTACTTCTCCAAGGAGGTGATCCCCTTCACCGGGCGGCGCTATGGCAACGACGAGGAGACCCCGGTCTTCCACCATGTCGGGGTCTATGCCTACCGGCCCGCGGCGCTCGCCGCCTATCCGCGCTGGGAGGCGGGGCCGCTCGAGAAGCTCGAAGGGCTGGAGCAGCTCAGGTTCCTCGAGTGCGAGCGGCCGGTGCTCTGCGTCGAGGTCGAGGCGCGCGGGCGGCAGTTCTGGGAACTCAACAACCCCGAGGACGTTCCGCGAATCGAGGCGATGATGGCGGCGATGGGCATGAACTGACGGCGTGGCGGGTTGCGCAAGGCGCGGGGAATCCGGCCACGATCCGGCCAGCGGAAGGTCTACAGTTGCCAAGCAGACACAAACTTCGGCATATTTGCCGGACGAGCCTCGAAAGTGTCGTATGCTTATTCTACGGGGCTCTGCGGGGCAATGAGCTGCGACACAGAGGGGCGGCCGCCGATTTGCCGGCCGAACGGATCGGGATGGTGATTTCATGAAGCGCAGGGTTTCTAAGGCGATCTTTCCCGTAGCCGGACTGGGAACCCGATTTCTTCCGGCGACGAAGTCGATCCCGAAGGAGATCATGACGCTCGTCGACCGGCCGCTGATCCAATACGCGATCGACGAGGCCCGCGCGGCCGGCATCAAGGAGTTCATCTTCGTCACCTCGCGCGGCAAGGGCGCGCTCGAGGATTACTTCGATCACGCCAACGAACTCGAGGCGCATCTGAAGCAGGCCGGGAAGCACGCGCTGCTCGAAACCCTGAACGCCACCAACATGGAATCGGGCGCCATCGCCTATATCCGTCAGCACAGGGCGCTGGGCCTCGGCCATGCGGTCTGGTGCGCGCGCCGGCTGGTGGGCGACGAGCCCTTCGCGGTGATCCTGCCCGACGACGTGATCGCCGCCGAGAAGCCCTGCCTTCAGCAGATGGTCGAGGCCCATGCCGAGGTGGGCGGCAACATGGTCGCCGCGATGGAGGTGCCGCCCGAGAAGGCCTCGTCCTACGGCGTGCTCGACATCCGCGAGGACATGGGGCCGATGGTCTCGGTGAAGGGCATGGTGGAAAAGCCCAAGGCGGAAGAGGCGCCGTCGAACCTCGCCGTGATCGGGCGCTACATCCTGACCCCGAGGATCATGCAGAACCTCAACCGGTTGAAGTCCGGCGCCGGCGGCGAGATCCAGCTTACCGACGCGATCGCCGAGGAGATCCGCAAAGGCAGCAAGGTGTTCGGCTACCGCTTCCGCGGCCAGCGCTTCGATTGCGGCTCCAAGGCCGGCTTCCTGCAGGCGACCGTGGCCTTCGGCCTCGCGCGGGACGAGTTGCGCGACGAATTCCAGCAGTTCCTCGTCAGCATGACCTCGATCCGGAAGGCGGCAGAGTAGGTCGCATGGACCGCCATGTCCTGGTCACGGGGGGCGCCGGCTACATCGGCGCTCATGCCTGCAAGGCGCTGAAGGCGGCCGGCTACGTTCCGGTCGCCTTCGACAACCTCGCCACCGGCTGGCGCGATGCGGTGAAGTTCGGCCCCTTCGAGGAGGGCGATCTCGCCGACCGGGCGAGGCTCGCCGCGGTCTTCGCGCGCTGGAAGCCCGCGGCGGTGATGCATTTCGCGGCCCTCAGCCTCGTGGGCGACGCGATGCGCGATCCGGGAACCTACTGGCGCGCCAACGTGCTCGGCGCGCTCAACCTCGTCGAGGCGACGCTGGCGGCGGGCTGCCGGAACTTCGTCTTCTCCTCGACTTGCGCCACCTATGGCGACCAGGACGGCGTCCTCCTCGATGAGGACACGCCGCAGGCGCCCTTGAACGCCTATGGCAAGTCGAAGCTCGCGATCGAGCAGATGCTGGGCGATTTCGGCGCCAGCCACGGGCTGAAATCCGTGATCTTCCGTTACTTCAACGTCGCGGGCGCCGATCCCGAGGGCGAGATCGGCGAGTACCACCGCCCCGAGACCCATCTCATTCCGCTGATGCTGGACGCGATCGACGGCAAGCGGCCGGCCCTGACCGTCCATGGTACCGACTACCCGACGCGCGACGGCACCTGCATCCGCGACTATGTCCATGTGATGGATCTCGTCGGGGCGCATGTCGCCGGGCTGAAATGGCTCGAGGCGGGGCAGGGATCGCGGGCCTTCTGCCTGGGCACGGGGCGCGGGTTCTCGGTGCGCGAGGTCATCGCGCAGGCAGGTACGGTGACCAACCGCGAGGTGCCGGTGATCTACGGCCCGCGCCGCGCCGGCGACGCGGTGAGCCTCGTCTCGGGCAGCGAGCGGGCGGCGCGCGAGCTTGGCTGGCGACCGGCGCGGTCCGACCTCGCCACGATGATCGCCGACGCCTGGCGCTGGCACCAGTCGGGCGGTTTCGACGCCTAGCCCGCGGAGGCGGGCAACCGATCGGACACACTGCGCTGCGGCATCCGCCGCGGCGCCATTCCGGAGTTTACCCAGCCTCGGCCGCTCTGTATTCTGCCGCGAAAGACGAAGCTCGACGAGGCAGACGGCGCAGGGCGAAACCGGGATCGCGGCAGTGATCGGCACTTCTGCGGGCCGAGAGCAACCTCGCCTTAAACTGATTTGGCTAGCAAGGGTCCGGCCCCGACGGGCCGGGTGTCGAAAGGATCGGATTGGGCGTCTGGGAAAAATACCGTCTGCGGCTCCGGCGCAAGCGCCTGCGGCTCCGGGCGTTGCGCAAGCGGCGGGAGCTGACCGCGGTCGCGAACCGCACGGCGGCGATCGGGGCGGACGATGTCATCGTCGCCGCGGTGCTGCGCAACGAACGCATCCGTCTGCCGTATTTCCTGAGCTATTACCGCGATCTTGGCGTCAGGCATTTCCTGATGGTCGACAACGGCTCGGACGACGGCTCGCGCGACTATCTCGCGGCGCAGGAGGATGTATCGCTCTGGAGCACGAAGGCCAGCTACAGGGAATCGCGCTTTGGCGTCGACTGGCTCAACTGGCTCCTGTTCCGGCACGCGCGCGGGCACTGGATCCTCGCCGTCGACGTGGACGAGTTCTTCGTCTACCCGTTCTGCGACACAAGGCCAATCCGGGCGCTGACCGACTGGCTCGACACCTACGGGGTTCGGAGCTTCCCGGCGATGGTGCTCGACATGTATCCCAAGGGGCCGATCGGCGCGGAACCCTACCGGGAGGGTCAGAACCCGTTCGAGATCGCCAGCTACTTCGACAGCGGCAACTACACGATCACCCGGAATCCGGGCTTCCGGAACCTGTGGATCCAGGGCGGGCCGCGGGCGCGGGTGATGTTCGCCGACGCCCCGCGCGAGGCCCCCTCGCTGAACAAGATCCCGCTGGTGAAGTGGCACTGGACCTGCTGCTTTGCCAGTTCGACCCATATGCTGCTGCCGCGCGGCCTCAACCGCACCTATGACGAATGGGGCGGCGAGAAGGCCTCGGGCTGCCTCCTGCATGCGAAGTTCCTCTCGACCTTCGAGGCCAAGGTGGAGGAGGAACTCCAGCGGCGCGAGCATTTCGCAGGAAGCCGCGAATACTTGGCCTATGCCGAGACGCTCAAGGACGACGCGGATCTGTGGTGCAAGTGGTCGGAGAAATACGTCAACTGGCGGCAGCTCGAGATTCTCGGGCTGATGTCGAAGGGCAACTGGGCATGAGGGCGCGCGGATGACGGTCGGCTTCATCATGATGTGCCACACCGCGTTCCATCGCGCCGCGCAGGTCGCGCGGGTCTGGGCGGAGGCCGGCTGCCCCGTGGTGATCCATGTCGACAGCCGGGTGAAGCGCCCAGCATATCAGGGGCTGGTCGAGGCGCTGGCGGATCTCGACGGCGTCAGCTTCTCGGGGCGCTATGCCTGCGAATGGGGTACCTGGTCGCTCGTCGCGGCGGCCCAGGCGGCGGCCGAGCAGATGCTGGCGCGGCACCCGCGGGTGCGCCATGTCTATCTCGCCTCCGGCGCCTGCCTGCCGCTGCGTCCCGTGCGGGAGCTGATCGACTATCTCGATGCCCGCCCGGACACCGATTTCATCGAAAGCGTCACGACCACCGAGGTCGGCTGGACCATCGGCGGGCTCGATTCGGAGCGCTTCACGCTGCGCTTCCCGTTTTCCTGGCGAAAGCAGCGCAGGGCCTTCGACGCCTATGTCCGTCTGCAGCGGCGGCTCGGCATCCGGCGAGAGATCCCGAACGGGCTGGTGCCCCATCTCGGCTCGCAATGGTGGTGCCTGACGCGGCAGACGCTTTCGGCGATCCTCGCGGATCCCCACCGCCCCGCCTATGACCGCTACTTCCGCCGGGTCTGGATCCCCGACGAAAGCTACTTCCAGACGCTCGCGCGGCTCTACTCGACGCGGATCGAAAGCCGGTCGCTGACGCTGTCGAAGTTCGACTACCAGGGCAAGCCGCACATGTTCTACGACGATCATCTGCAGCTTCTGCGCCGCTCCGACTGCTTCGTGGCGCGCAAGATCTGGCCGCATGCCGACAAGCTCTACCGGACCTTTTTGGCCCCCGCCTCTGAGCAGCCGGCGCGGGCCGAGCCCAATCCGGGCAAGATCGACCGGCTCTTCGCCAAGGCGGTGGAGCGCCGGACCCGCGGCCGCGCCGGGCTCTACATGCAGAGCCGGTTTCCGGTGCGCGACCATGAGAACGGCAAGACCTGCGCGCCCTATTCGGTGTTCCACGGGTTTTCCGACCTCTTCGAGGATTTCGACATCTGGCTCTCGAAGGCGATCGGCGGCCGGGTGCATGGCCACATCTTCGGCCCCGGGCGCGCCGAGTTCGCCGGCGGCGAGACCGTCTTCAACGGCGCGCTGCCCGACAGCGCGGCATTGCGCGACTACAATCCGAGGTCCTTCCTCACCAACCTGATCTGGAACACCCGGGGCGAACGCCAGTGCTTCCAGTTCAGCCCGCGCGACAACCAGGATTGCAACTGGTTCATGGCGACCGACCCGAACGCGCAGATCTCGGTGATCTCGGGCACCTGGGCGGTGCCGCTCATGCGGTCGAACCGGGATTTCTCCGAGATCCGCAAGGAGGCCGCCCGGCTCCAGAAGATCGAGAAGGAGCACATCGCGATCCTGCGCACGATGTATGTCAAGGCGCGCGTCAGGGTCTGGACCATGGCCGAGTTCGTCGAGAACCCGATGGAGCCGTTGCAGGCCATCATCGACGAGATCCATCCGCGCGCGTTGCGGCGCCTGACCGAGGCGCCGCGGATGGTGGATCTCGCGGGCTTCGGCCAGTTCCTCCAGAACCTCAAGAACCAGGGGATGCAGCCGACGGTGATGGGCGATTTCGCCGTCGCCGCCGCCCCCCGCCCGCCGCAGCCGGAACGCGGCCGGCCCTTTCTCGTGCGCTGAGGGGGACAGGTGGCGCGTCCGTTCGACTATTTCGTGATCCTGGCCGAGATGCGCACCGGATCGAACCTGCTCGAGGCGACGCTCGGGCAGGTCGAGGGCATCCACTGCCATGGCGAGGCGTTCAATCCCGACCATATCGGCGCGCCCAATCGGCAGGCGCTGATGGGGATGACGATGGCCGATCGCATCGCCGAGCCGATGGCGCTTCTGGAGCGAATCCGCGCGGCCGAGGGCATCAACGGCTTCCGCTTCTTCTTCGACCACGAGCCGCGCGTCATCGATGCGATCCTGGACGATCCGCGCTGCGCCAAGATCGTGCTGAACCGCAATCCGGTGGATTGCTATGTCAGCCTCAAGATCGCCTACAACACCAGGCGCTGGCAGCTCACCGACGTGAAGGACCGGATCGCCTGGAAGCCGCCCTTCAAGCCGGCGGAGTTCGAAGCCTTCCTGGATGACCGCCAGCAGTTCCAGGTCCGCATCCTCAACGCGCTGCAGGTCACCGGGCAGACCGCGTTCTACATGGATTACGAGGATTCGCTCCGCCCCGAGGTGATCAACGGGCTCTTGCGGCATCTGGGCTTCGACGCGGCCATCGAGAAGATCTCCGACACGCTCGTGCGGCAGAATCCCGAGGCGCTTGAGGACAAGGTCCGCAACTACGCCGAGATGGAAGCGGCGCTGCAGCGCATCGACTGGGCCGGCCTGTCGCGGACGCCGAATTTCGAGCCCCGGCGCGGGCCGGGTGTGCCGCGCTTCGTCGCCGCGGCCGGGGCGCCGCTGCTCTACATGCCGATCCCGCCCGCCTCGGACCGCCACCTGCGCGACTGGCTGGCGGGGCTGGGCGGGGGCGGGCTCGTCGAGGATTTCACCCAAAAGACGCTGCGTGCCTGGAAGCGCAAGGCGCCCGGCCATCGCAGCTTCGCGGTGCTGCGCCACCCGCTCGCGCGGGCGAACGACATCTTCGCCGCGGTTCTCTCGCGCGCGGGCTTC
>JBFKMA010000125.1:0-6755 GCA_041630175.1 Albidovulum sp. | reverse complement strand
TCCCGTTGGCAGGCTCGCACAGCCAATGCTAGACTCGCGGGCGGTAAGGCGCTATGAGCGTTCGCGTTAGCGCTAACGGGGCGCGTCAAGGATCGAGGTGCTTATGGTCTCTCGCGTGATTCCGGTCGATCCGTTCGACCTCGTCATCTTCGGTGCGACCGGCGACCTCGCCCGCCGCAAGATCCTGCCCGGGCTCTACCGCCGCTTCGTCGCCGGGCAGATGCCGGAAGGCTCGCGCATCATCGGCTCGGCGCGGTCGGAGATGGACGATGCCGGCTTCCGCGCCTTCGTCGGGGAGGCGATCGCCGAGTTTCTCGACGCGAAGATGCGCGACGCCGAGAGCGAGGCGCGGTTTCTGGAGCATCTGCGCTACGTCCCGGTGGATGCGAAGGGCGATGACGGATGGTCGGAGCTCAGCGCGCTCGTGCGCCGCGACGTGGTCCAGGCCTACTACTTCTCGGTCGCGCCGGCGCTGTTCGGAGCTCTGGCCGAACGGCTTCACCGCCACGGCATCGCCACGCCCGAGGCGCGGATCGTCGTCGAAAAGCCTTTCGGCCGCGATCTGGAAAGCGCGCGGGCCCTGAACGCGACGCTGGCCGCGCATTTCGACGAAAGCCAGATCTACCGGATCGACCACTATCTCGGCAAGGAAACCGTCCAGAACCTGATGGCGGTGCGCTTCGCCAACATCCTGTTCGAGCCCCTGTGGAACGCGCGCCATGTCGATCACGTCCAGATCACCGTCGCCGAGACCGTCGGCGTCGGCGGCCGCGGCGCCTATTACGACAAGTCCGGAGCGATGCGGGACATGGTGCAGAACCACCTCATGCAGCTGCTCTGCCTGATCGCGATGGAGGCGCCCTACCGCTTCGACCCCGACGCGGTCCGCGACGAGAAGCTCAAGGTCATCCACGCGCTGCAGCCGGTCGCCCCCGAGGACATCGTGCGCGGCCAGTATCGCGGCAATTCGAGAAAGGACGGCCCCGGGTCGTTCTCCTATGCCGAGGATGTGGACAACCCCGCGACAAGGACCGAAAGCTATATCGCCCTCAAGGCCGAGATTGCCAACTGGCGCTGGAAGGGCACGCCGTTCTACCTGCGCACCGGCAAGAAGCTTCGCGCCCGCGCCTCGGAAATCGCCATCGTTTTCAAGGAAGTGCCGCATTCGATCTTCGGCGAGGAGGAGGGCTGGCGCGAAAACGTGCTCGCGATCCGGCTCCAGCCGAATGAGGGGATGACGCTTTCGGTGATGATCAAGGAACCGGGGCCGGGCGGCATGCGGCTGACCGAGGTGCCTCTGGACATGTCCTTTGCCGAGGCGCTCGGGCCGGACGGCGAGGACATTCCCGACGCCTATGAGCGGCTGATCATGGACGTGATCCGCGGCAACCAGACGCTGTTCATGCGCGGCGACGAGGTCGAGGCCGCCTGGGCCTGGACCGACGCGATCATCGCCGCCTGGGAGGCGCGCGGCGACCGGCCGAAAGGCTACGATCCGGACTCGTCGGGGCCGGAGGATGCGCTTATGCTTCTTCACAGGGACGGCCGGAGGTGGCGGGAGATCCGCGAATGAAATTTGTCGAATACCCCGATGCGGAACTGATGATGTTCGATCTGGCCGATATCCTGGCCAGCGAGCTTGCCAGCGCGCTGCGCCAAAACGACCGGGCGAGCTTCTGCGTGCCGGGCGGCACGACGCCCGGTCCGATCTTCGACGTGCTGTCGGCGGTCAAGCTCGACTGGGATCGGGTGACGGTGTTTCCGAGCGACGAACGCTGGGTGCCGGAAAGCAGTGAGCGCTCCAACGGCCGGCTCCTGCGCCAGCGGCTCCTGGTCGGGCGTGCCGCCGCCGCCGAGTTCCTGCCGCTCTATGCCGACACGCCCGAGCCCGAGGCCGCGCTCGACGCGCTTGCCGGGGCGATCGAGCCGCATCTGCCGATTTCCGTGCTCTTGCTCGGCATGGGGGCGGACATGCACACCGCCTCGCTCTTTCCCGGCGCCGACCGGCTTGAAGAGGCGCTTGACGACGACGCGCCGATCCTCGTGCCGATGCGCGCGCCCGGCGCGGGCGAGCCGAGGGTGACGCTTTCCGCCCGCGCCCTCGCCGACGCGATGAGCTGCCATCTGGTCATCACCGGCGCCGAGAAGCGCGCCGCGCTCGAACGCGCCCGGGACCTGCCCGAGCAGGAGGCGCCGGTCCGCGCGGTCCTCGCCAATGCGACGGTGCATTGGGCGCCGTAGATTTTCGCGCAAACGATCCGGAGCGCCGCCATTCGGATCCGCGCCTATTTGAACCGGAGAGACCATGACGCCCTGGGACGACCTGCGCTTTCACCATGCCACCCATGCCGAACGCCCGATCCTCGCGCTCTTCGAGGCGGACGGGCGGGCGGAGGCGTTCTCGATCCGCGCCGAAGGGCTGCTCTTCGATTATTCCAAGACCTCGATCGACCCGCATGCCCGCGACCTCCTGATCCGGCTCGCCGAGGCTTCAGGGCTTTCCGGCCGGCGCGAGGCGATGTTCTCCGGGGCGAAGATCAACGAGACCGAGGGCCGGGCGGTCCTGCACACCGCCTTGCGCAATCTCGGCGGCTCGGTGGAAGTGGACGGCGCGGAGGTCATGCCCGAGGTCCGCGCCACCCATGCACGGATGGAGGCCTTCGCCCGCGATGTCCGCGAGGGGCGGTTCAAGGGGCAGGGCGGCAAGATCACCGATGTGGTCAACATCGGCATCGGCGGCTCCGATCTCGGCCCGGCCATGGCCGCCTTGGCGCTTGCGCCTTACGCCGACGGGCCGCGGGCGCATTTCGTCTCGAACGTCGACGGCGCGCATGTGCATGACGTGCTCGCGCCGCTGGATCCCGCGACCACTCTGGTCATCGTCGCCTCCAAGACCTTCACCACGATCGAGACGATGACCAATGCCGAGACCGCGCGGACATGGATGGCCGCTAAGGTCGCCGATCCGGCCGTGCAGTTCGCCGCCGTCTCGACCGCCGCCGACCGGACCGCGGCCTTCGGTATCCCGGCCGAGCGGGTCTTCGGCTTCGCCGACTGGGTCGGCGGGCGCTATTCGATGTGGGGGCCGGTGGGTCTGTCGCTGATGATCGCGATCGGGCCGAAGGATTTCGCCGAATTCCTCGAGGGCGGCGCGGCGATGGACCGGCATTTCCGCGAGGCGCCGCTGGCCCGGAACATGCCTGTCATGCTCGCGCTCGTCGGCATCTGGCACAACCAGATCTGCGGCCACGCGACGCGCGCGGTTCTTCCTTACGAACAGCGGCTTGCCCGGCTGCCGGCCTATCTCCAGCAGCTCGAGATGGAGAGCAACGGCAAGCGCGTGGCGATGGACGGCAGCGATCTTGGCATGCATTCCGGCCCGGTCGTCTGGGGCGAGCCGGGCACCAACGGCCAGCACGCCTTCTACCAGCTCATCCACCAGGGCACGCGGGTCATTCCTTGCGAATTCCTGCTCGGATGCGAGGGGCATGAGCTGGCGCTTGCGCATCAGCACCGGCTTCTCGCCGCTAACTGCCTCGCCCAGTCCGAGGCGCTCCTGCGCGGCCGCACGCTCGACGAGGCGCGGGCGATCATGGCGAAGACGGGACTTCAGGGCGAGGAGCTGGAGCGCCAGGCGCGCCACCGCGTCTTTCCCGGAAACCGGCCCTCGACGACGCTCCTCTATCCGAAGCTCACGCCCTTCACGCTCGGCCAGATCGTCGCGCTCTACGAGCAGCGGGTCTTCACCGAGGGCGTGATCCTCGGCATCAACTCCTTCGATCAATGGGGCGTGGAGCTTGGCAAGGAACTGGCGCTGGCGCTCGACCCGGTTCTGGCCGGCAACGAGGGTGCCGAGGCCAAGGACGGCTCGACCCGGATGCTTGTCGGGTTTCTCCGTGCGGCGACCGGCGCGGCCTGAGCGTCAGGACCGCGGCGCGGCGCCGCCTGCGCCGAGATACTGCGCGCAGCCTTCCAGCGCGGCATAGTCGTCCTCGACGATCGCGACCGGGAAGGCGCGCATGAAGGCCGAGAAGCGACCCTTGTCGCGGAACGCGTCGGCAAAGCCGAAACGGTCGTAATGGGGCGCGAAGGCGCGGGCGACGCCGCCGATCAGATAGATTCCGCCGAAGGGCAGATGCGTCAGCGCCAGGTCGCCGGCCACGGTGCCGAGGAGCCGCACGAAGCTCTGCCCGGTCGCAGCCGCGACCGGATCGCGGCCCGCCGCGATGGAGGCCATGATCGCCGAGGCCTCGGCCCGGTCGCCGCGTCCGGCTTCGCGCGCGTGGAAGGCGTAGAGCCGCTCCAGCCCGCGGCCCGACAGCACGTCCTCGACGCCGGCGAAGCCATGCGCCTCCTCGACGAATCGCATCAGCCGCAGGTCGGCCTCGCTGCGGACCGGCAGGCTCACATGGCCGCATTCGGACGCCGTGACGATCCGGCCGCCCGGCGCCTCGTGCACCGGTGCGGCGTTGAAGCCGGTGCCGACGCCGACCACCAGCCGCGCAGCGCCGTCGCGCGCGGCGGGCGCCTCGATCACCGGGCGCAGGCTTTCCGGCGCGAGTCCGCCGAGCGCATGGCCCTGCGCCTGCAGGTCGTTCAGCACCGCGACCCGGGCCGCCTTCGTGGCCCGCGCGACGAGGTCGCGGTCGATGGTCCAGTCGAGATTGGTCATCTCCGCCACGCCGTCGTCGACGGGTCCGGCGACGGCCACGCAGGCCCCGGCGCAGTCGGGCCCGCCCGCCTCGTCGAGATAGGCCGACAGGATCGGGCCGAGGCCCGGATGGTCGGCATTGGCGAAACGGCGGATCGTGGCGCGGTCGACGCGGCCGCCGCGGGCGAGTGCGACGCGGGTGTTGGTTCCGCCGATATCGGCCACGAGGGACAGTGGGGGCGCCATGGGCTTGCTCATGCTCTGGGGCGCGGGCCTCGGCACGCGCGTGTCTCCGGGTGATAGAATGTTTAGGGGGTCGGCATCAAGGCGGCGCGGACGCGCGGCGATCTCATTGACGCTGCTGATGAAGCGCCGGGGAGCCTGCCCGGGCCCCCGGCGGCGCCAGGCCCGGTGCCGTGAGGCGCGAAGCCGGCAGGCTTTGCGCAGAGGGGAGAGTGGCGGCGCGGTGTCCATACCGCGCTGCCGTGGTGGCGGGTTCGCCCTGCCTTACTCGGCGGCAATCTTGATGACCGGCTCCATCGAGGCGAACTCTTCCTCCGACAGGTGGCATTTGACCTGATGCCCCGTGGCGAGCGTCCGGAACGGCGGCACCTCCTTCTCGCAGAGATTGCCGGGCACCTTGGACTTCCAGCGGCAGCGCGTCTGGAACGGGCAGCCGGGCGGCGGGTTCATCGCCGAGGGGATGTCGCCCTCTAGCACGATGCGCTTCTTCTCGACATGCGTGTCGGCGATCGGCACGGCGGACAAGAGCGCCTCGGTATAGGGATGATAGGGCGGTGCGAAGACCTGGTCGGTCGTGCCGAGTTCCACCACATGGCCGAGATACATCACCATCACCCTGTCGGAGAGATAGCGCACGATCGACAGGTCGTGGCTGATGAAGAGAAGCGTCGTCCGGTTCTTGCGCTGGATCTCCATCAAGAGGTCGGTGACGGCGGCCTGCACCGACACGTCGAGCGCCGAGACCGGCTCGTCCGCCACGACGATCTTGGCGCCACCGGCGAAGGCGCGGGCGATGCCGACGCGCTGCTTCTGCCCGCCGGAAAGCTGGCGCGGCATGCGGCCCGCGAATTCCCGCGGCAGCTTCACGAGGTCGAGAAGCTCCAGCATCCGGTCCCGGCGTTCGTCGTCGGAATTGCCCTCGCCGAAGATCTCCAGCGCCCGGATGATCTGGCGCCCCACCGTCATCGAGGGGTTGAGCGTGTCGAACGGGTTCTGGAACACCATCTGCACGCTCGACACCGTCTCGGTCGAGCGGTCCTGGATCGGCGTGTTCTGGATCTCGTGGTTGTGGAGCAGGATCTGCCCCGCGGTCGCGGTCTCGAGCCCCATCAGGACCTTCGCGAAGGTCGACTTGCCACAGCCGGATTCGCCGACGATGGCGAGGGTCTCGCCCTCATGCGCCTCGAAACTCAGCGTCTCGTTGGCCTTCACCACCTTGGTGCTGCCGCCGCCGAACAGCGCACTGGCCGAGACCTCGTAATACTTGCGCAGATCCTCGATTTTCAGCACGACGTCGCCGACCGGGGTTTTCTCGCTCGTCGCGGCCACCTGCGGCGGCGCGTCCCAGTCGATCTCGGGCACGCGCAGGCAGCGCGTGGCGTGGCGGTCGTGCCCCGGCACGCTGGCCATCGGGATGTCGGCCACGTCGCAGCGTCCGGCCTGGAAATAGTCGCAGCGCGGGCCGAAGTTGCAGCCGTTCGGCCGTTCATGGGGCAGGGGGAAGTTGCCCGGGATCGCGATCAGCGGGCGCGCGTTCTTGTCGGCCCCCGGCAGCGGGATCGAGCGGAACAGCGCCTGCGTGTAGGGATGCTGCATCTTGTCGAAGACATCCTTGATCGAGCCGGTCTCCACCGCCTCGCCGGAATACATCACGCAAAGCCGGTTGCAGGTGTCGAGCACCAGGCCGAGATTGTGCGAGATGAACAGCATCGAGGTGCCGTATTTCTTGCCGAGATCCTTGACCAGATCGACCACCGCCGCCTCGACCGTCACGTCGAGCGCCGTCGTCGGTTCGTCGAGGATCAGGAGCGACGGCTTCGACATCAGCGCCATGGCGATGACGATCCGCTGCTGCTGGCCG
>JBFKMA010000124.1:0-6827 GCA_041630175.1 Albidovulum sp. | reverse complement strand
GCCGGAATTCTCGGCCCAGTCGACCAGTTCCGAAATTCTCGTCACCGGCATCAAGGTCGTCGACCTGCTGGCGCCCTACTCCAAGGGCGGCAAGATCGGCCTCTTCGGCGGCGCCGGCGTGGGCAAGACGGTTCTGATCATGGAACTGATCAACAACATCGCCAAGGTGCACGCGGGCTTCTCGGTCTTCGCCGGCGTCGGCGAACGGACCCGTGAGGGCAACGACCTCTACCACGAGATGATCGAGTCGGGCGTTATCGTTCCGGACAATCTCGAAGAGTCCAAAGTGGCCCTTGTCTACGGTCAGATGAACGAGCCGCCGGGGGCCCGTATGCGCGTCGCCCTTTCCGGTCTGACGCTGGCCGAACAGTTCCGCGACCAGTCGGGCACGGACGTTCTCTTCTTCGTCGACAACATCTTCCGCTTCACCCAGGCGGGTTCGGAAGTGTCGGCCCTTCTCGGCCGTATTCCTTCGGCCGTGGGCTACCAGCCGACGCTGGCGACCGACATGGGCGCGATGCAGGAACGCATCACCTCGACCAAGGCCGGTTCGATCACCTCGGTGCAGGCCATCTATGTTCCGGCCGACGACCTTACCGACCCGGCGCCGGCGACCTCGTTCGCCCACCTCGACGCCACCACGGTTCTGTCGCGCGCCATTTCGGAGCTTGGCATCTACCCGGCCGTGGACCCGCTCGTCTCGTCCTCGCGGATCCTCGACCCGGCCGTCGTCGGCGAAGAGCACTACAACGTCGCCCGTGACGTCCAGGGGATCCTCCAGCGCTACAAGTCGCTGCAGGACATCATCGCCATCCTCGGCATGGACGAACTCAGCGAAGAAGACAAACTCACCGAGGCCCGCGCCCGGAAGATCCAGCGCTTCCTGTCGCAGCCGTTCGACGTGGCCAAGGTCTTCACCGGTTCCGACGGCGTCCAGGTGCCGCTCGAAAAGACCATCGCCTCGTTCAAGGCCGTGGTCGCCGGCGAATACGACCACCTGCCGGAAGCCGCCTTCTACATGGTCGGCGACATCGAGGAAGTGAAAGCCAAGGCGCAGCGTCTGGCCGCGGAAGCGGCGTAAGGGGGCGAGATGGCCGATACGATGCAGTTCGACCTCGTCAGCCCTGAACGGCGGCTCGCCTCCGTTCAGGCGCGCGAGGTCCGCATTCCGGGCGCCGATGGCGACCTGACGGCGATGCCGGGCCACGCGCCCGTCATCACCTCGCTGCGCCCGGGCATCCTGAGCATCATCAAGGCCGATGGTGTTTCGGACGACTACGCCGTGACGGGCGGCTTCGCGGAGATCTCCGACGCCGGCACGACGCTGCTGGCCGAAGAGGCGCTGCATGTCA
This sequence comes from Albidovulum sp., assembly GCA_041630175.1. Lineage (GTDB taxonomy): Bacteria > Pseudomonadota > Alphaproteobacteria > Rhodobacterales > Rhodobacteraceae > Albidovulum. The sequence goes on along the minus strand of JBFKMA010000124.1, from coordinate 5,475 downwards.
GCGAGGTCACGCAGGAGATCGTCGACCGCTTCGTCGAAAGGGCGGCCGAGGCGCTCCGCAAGGCGAGGGAGGTCGGCGATCAGCACCTGATCGACTCGGCCGCCAAGCTTGTGGCCGACATGGTCGCGATGGGCACCCATATCGGGCTCGACACCCAGAAGGCCTGGCTCTGAGCCCCGCGAAATGACGAGAAGCGGCCCCTTCCGGGGCCGCTTTTTTCTTTTGGCGCAGGCCGGTTCGCAGCGCGGCGCCCCGAAATGTCCGGCCCCGCCGGTTTCTCGCCAAGAATTTTCTTTTCTCGAAGCGAATCCTGCGGTTAGATGCGGGGCATTGGGCGCTGTGTATTGGGTATCGGAGGCTGAATGCGCCGGGTTAGAAGTCATTTGATCGGGATCGAGCAGGGGTCGATCGTGCTTTTTTCGGATTACCAGTTCGGCGGGACCATGTGGACCGGCCGGGGGCCGCGCGAACACAGGCGCGCGGTGGAGTTTTCCGAGCCCTTCTCCGACGACCCTCTTGTGCATATCGGCCTGTCGATGTGGGACATCGATCATGAGGCCAACCAACGCGCCGACATTTCGGCCGAGATGGTGGGGCCGGAGGGCTTCGTGATCGTGTTCCGCACCTGGGGCGATACCCGGGTCGCACGGGTGCGGGCCGACTGGCTGGCGATGGGCGAGATGCGCAACGACGAGTGGGACATCGACTGAACGGCGGCGCGCGGGCGGCCGCGGCTGGCGGACGTTGACCGCGCTCCGCGGCTCATGCAGGCTTGAAGCCATGATCAAGGGCGCCCTTCTCGACATTGCCGGCGTGCTCGACGTGGGCGGCACGGCGCGGCCGGATGTCGCCGGGGCGGTGGCGCGCCTGCGCGCCGCCGGCATCGCCGTGCGGTTCGTGACCAACTCGACGCGGCGCCCCAAGCGCCGGGTGATCGCGGATCTCAGGGCGCTCGGCATTGCGGCGGAGGCCGACGAGGTCTTCACGCCGGTCGCGGCCGCGCTCGCCTGGCTGCGCGACAACGGGTATCTGCCGCATCTTGTCGTGCATCCCGCGCTCGAGGAGGATTTCGCCGGCTGCGGCGGCGAGGGGCCCGCGGCCGTCGTCATCGGCGATGCGGCGGATCGTTTCACCTATGGCAACCTGAACGCGGCGTTCCGCGCGATCGAGGACGGCGCGCCGCTCCTTGCGCTTGCCGACAACCGGGTGTTTCGCGACAAGGACGGCCGGCTCAGCCTCGACGCGGGCGCCTTCGTCCGCGCGCTGGAATATGCCAGCGGCGAGACGGCGATCCTGTTCGGCAAGCCGGCGCCGGATTTCTTCCGCGCGACGGTGCGACACATCGGCTGCGACCCGGCCGAGGCGGTCATGGTCGGAGACGATGCCGAAAGCGATGTCGCCGGTGCGCTGGCGGCGGGGCTGGGGCAGGGGGTCCTCGTCCGGACCGGGAAGTACCGCGACGGCGACGAGGCCGGCGTCGAGCCGCGACCCTCGGCGGTCGTCGACGACATCGGGGCGGCCGTGGACCTGATCCTCAAGCCGGGCCGCGACTAACCCCTGCGGAGGCGCGGTGGGCCGTCATCCCCGCGAATACATGCCTTCGTAGATCGGGCTGAGCGTGTCGGCATCGAAGAGCGACGAGACCGAGGTGCCCGACCAGATATTCATGATCGCCTGGGCGAACATCGGGGCGGTCGGAACGATGCGGATGTTCGCGGCCTTCTTGACGGGCTCGGTCGGCTCGATCGAGTCGGTGATGACGAGGCTCTTCATCGCCGATTTCGTGATCCGCTCCACCGCCGGGCCGGAGAGCACGCCGTGGGTGATGTAGGAATGGACCTCCTTGGCGCCGGCCTCCATCAGCACCTCGGCCGCCTTGCAGAGCGTGCCGGCGGTGTCGCAGATGTCGTCGACGATGATGCAGGTCTGGCCGGCGACATCGCCGATCACCGTCATCTCGGCCACTTCGCCCGCCTTCACCCGGCGCTTGTCGACGATGGCGAGCCCGCAGCCGATCCGCTGCGCCAGTTCCCGCGCGCGGGCCACGCCGCCGACATCGGGCGAGACCACCGTGACCTCGTTGAGCCGGCCCTTGAAATGGTGCTCGATGTCGAGCGCGAAGATCGGCGCGGCGTAGAGATTGTCCACCGGGATGTCGAAGAAGCCCTGGATTTGCGCAGCATGCAGATCCATCGTCAGCACCCGGTCGACACCGGCCTCGGTCAGGAGGTTGGCGACCAGCTTGGCCGAGATCGGCGTGCGCGCCTTGGCGCGGCGGTCCTGACGGGCATAGCCGAAATAGGGGATCACGGCGGTGATCCGGTCGGCCGAGGAGCGCCGCAGCGCGTCGGCCATGATCAGAAGCTCCATCAGGTTGTCGTTGGCCGGGTTCGAGGTCGACTGGATGATGTACATATCCTCGCCGCGGACATTCTCGTAGACCTCGACGAAGATCTCCTGATCGTTGAACCGCTCGACCCGCGCCTCGACGAGGCCGACGCTCATCCCGCGATGCATCGACATGCGCCGGGCGATGGCGTTGGCGAGCGGGCGGTTGGAATTGCCGGAGATGAGCTTCGGCTCGGTCATGGAAGGCATGGCGGGTCCTTGTTCTCGATGCTCCGGGGGCGGGCCGGATGACGGATTCGTGACGTTGCACACCGCTTACCACCGGGCTAGCCTCCCCGCAAACCCGAAGGAGCGCCCGCAATGCCACATATCGACTACTTCTTCTCGACGATCTCGCCCTTCACCTATCTGGCGGGGACGCGGCTCGAGGCGATCGCGGCGAAGCACGGGGCGACCGTGACCTACAAGCCTGTCGATATCGGCGCGCTGTTCGGGCGGACCGGCGGCATCGCGCTCAAGGACCGGCACGAGAGCCGCAGGGAATACCGGCTGCAGGAGATGGCCCGGCAGGCCGCGAAGGCGGGGATGACGATCAACCTTCAGCCGATGTTCTGGCCCGCCAATGCCGCGCCCTCGTCCTACGCGATCATCGCCGCGCAGGCCGCCAAGGCGAAGGGCGCGGAGGGTGACCTCGGCGGCTTCGTCCACTCGATCCTGCGCGCCTGCTGGGCCGAGGAGCGCGACATCGCCTCGGACGAGGTGCTGCGCGACCTCCTCACGGCGGCCGGGTTCGAGGCAGATATTGCCGACAAGGGCATGCTTCTCGGGGCCGAGACCTATGCCAATAACCTCGAAGAGGCAGTCAGCCGCGGCGTCTTCGGTTCGCCCTTCTATCTCGCCGACAGCGGCCAGCGGTTCTGGGGGCAGGACCGGCTCGACGATCTCGACCTGCATCTGGCCGGCAAGCTCTGATGCCGCTCGAGGACCGGGCAGGGCAGGCCACGTTCTGGCAGACCTACGGCCACGGGGCGCGGCCGGTGCTGGCGATCCACTGTTCGTTGTCGAGCTCCCGCGCCTGGTCGGGCGTGGCCGAACGGCTGGCCGACCGGATCACGCTCACCGCCTTCGACCTGCCCGGCCACGGAAGGTCGGGTGACTGGCCGGGCGAGGGCGACTTCCTGACGCTCTCCGCCCGCATCGCGGCGAGCTTCGTCGACCGGCCGATCGACCTTGTCGGCCATTCCTATGGCGGGCTCGTGGCGCTGCGCCTCGCGCTGGCCGCGCCCGAGGCGATCCGCACGCTGACGCTGATCGAGCCGGTGCTCTTCGCCGCCGCGAAGAGCCATCCGGCATGGGAGCAGTACCTGGCGGGCGACGGGCCGTTCCGCGCCGCGCTCGCCAGCGGCGACCGCGAGGGCGCGGCGCGGGCCTTCATGGGGGTCTGGGGAACCGGTGAGGACTGGGAGGCGCTCGATGAAAGGACGCGCGCTCGGATCGTCGAGCGCATCCACCTGATCGCCGCGGGCGATCCGGCGGCGCTGTCCGACAGCGCCGGCTTCCTCGCGCCTGACGCGCTCGAAAGCCTCGACATGCCGGTGCTGCTGATCCGGGGTGCCTGCTCGCCCGCCGTCATCGAGCGCATCGCCGAGACCATCGCCGCGCGGCTTCCCGATGTCGGCATCGCCACGGTGCCGGGGGCGGCGCACATGGCGCCGGTCACCCATCCCGACGAGGTGGCTGGGCTGATCGGCGTCAATCTCGACCGCGGATGACCTCGGCGAAGGCCTCGACTTCGGCCTCGGTCGTGCACCAGGAGCAGACGAAACGGGCGCTGAGCGGCTCGTCGTCGGCGCCGTCCAGCGATTGGTCGAACGGCCAGAGATAGTAATGCGCGCCGGCCTGCGTCGCGCGCCGGTGGTGGCCGCGCGGGAGCGAGGCGAAGAGGATGTTCGCCTCGCGCGGATGCGTCAGCCGGGCGCCCGGCACCGACAGCACCGCCTGCTCGAGGGCTGCGGCGCGCGCGTTCGCCGCCGCGGCGAGGCGCAGCCAGAGCCCGTCGCTGAGGTAAGCCTCCATCTGCGCCGAGAGATAGCGGTGCTTGGAGAAGAGATGCCCGCCGCGCTTGCGGCGCAGCTCGAACTCCCAGGCCCTGGCGGGATCGAAGAGCACCACCGCCTCGACCCCGAGGCAGCCGTTCTTGGTGCCGCCGAAGGACAGGATGTCGATGCCGGATTTCCAGCTCATCTCGGCCGGGCTGGCCCCGGTCGCGGCGACGGCATTGGCAAACCGCGCGCCGTCGAGATGGACCGGCAGACCGTGGGCCTTCGCCACGGCGGTCAGTGCGGCGATCTCGTGCGGGGAATAGACCGTGCCGGCCTCGGTGGTGTTGGTCAGCGTAACCATGCCGCGCTGGATGGAATGCACGAAGCCCTGCGGCGTCCGGGCGATGGCCTGGCGCAGCGTCTCGGGCGTGAGCTTGCCATGCGCGCCGCCGATCCGCACGAGCTTGCCGCCGCCGATGAAGAATTCCGGCGCGCCGCATTCGTCCATCTCCACATGCGCCTCGGCATGGGCGTAGACGGCGCCCCAGGGCGGACAGTGGCAGGCGAGCGACAGCGCGTTGGCCGTGGTTCCGGTGGCGACGAGATAGACCTCGGCCTCGGGCGCCTCGAAGGTCTCGCGGACGAGCCGGCGCACCCGGTCCATCGCCGGGTCGGCGCCGTAGGAGGGCGCGTAGCCCGCATTGGCCGCAGTCACCGCGGCCAGGATTTCCGGCGCGGCGCCGGAAGCGTTGTCGGAGGCGAACTCCATCACAGATCCTCGATGATGTGGTCTTCCCAGTCTTCCTCGGGCACCTCGAATTCCGGCAGCGTCCAGCCGCGGACCGACTGCTCGGCGCGGTGCACGCTGTCGGGGTCGCCGGAGATCAGGGGATGCCAGTCGGGAAGCTCCTTGCCTTCGTAAAGCAGCCGGTAGGCGCAGGTTGACGGCATCCAGTAGGCGACCTTGGAGATGGTCTTCGGCGTCAGCACGACGCATTCCGGCACGAAGCGCTTGCGCTCCTCGTACTGGCCGCAGCGGCAGCTCTCGGTATCGAGAAGCCGGCAGGAGATGCGGGTGAAGAAG
>JBFKMA010000123.1:0-6842 GCA_041630175.1 Albidovulum sp. | reverse complement strand
GACAAGATCGCGGAAGCGGCTTCGGTCGCCGGCGAGAAGGAGCTTTACGACGCCCAGCTCGGCGTCTTCCTCGACCCCAACGATCCTGCTGTGATCGAGGCAGCCCGCGCCGAAGGCGTGCCGGAGGACTGGATCGCGTCCGCCCGCAAGTCGCCGATCTGGAAGATGGCGATGGAATGGAAGATCGCCTTCCCGCTGCATCCGGAATACCGGACGCTGCCGATGGTGTGGTACATCCCGCCGCTCTCGCCGATCCAGAACGCCGCCGCCGCCGGTCAGGTCGCGGTCCAGGACGACATGCCGGACGTGAAATCGCTCCGCATCCCGGTCCGCTACCTCGCCAACATGCTGACGGCGGGCGACGAGGCGCCGGTGATCTCGGCGCTGGAGCGGATGCTCGCAATGCGCTCCTACATGCGGTCGAAGACCGTGGACGGGGTCGTCAATCTCGGCGTCGCCAAGCGCGTGGGCCTCACCCCGCACCAGATCGACGAGATGTACAAGATCATGGCCATCGCCAATTACGAGGACCGTTTCGTCATCCCGACGACGCACCGGGAACTCGTGGAGGACGCCTACGATCTGCGCGGCGGCTGCGGCTTCACCGACGGCAACGGCTGCTCGACCGGCACCACCGGCGGCAAGCTCTTCGGCAGCCGCAAGTTCGTCACCCCGGCGGAGGGCTGGAAATGAAGACCTTCAAGGCGCTTTCCGCGCTCCTCTCCTATCCGACGGCGGACCTGCAACCCGCCATCCCGGCGATCCGCGAAGTGCTGGAGGCCGAGGGGCTTCTGGCCTTCGATCAGCGGCTCGCGCTGGAGCCGTTGCTGACCGGGATGGAAGAGGGCGACATCTATGACCTGCAGGAGCGCTACGTGCTCCTGTTCGACCGCTCGCGCACGCTCTCGCTGAACCTCTTCGAGCATATCCACGGCGAAAGCCGGGACCGCGGCGGCGCGATGGTCGACCTTCTCGAGACCTACCGCACCGGCGGCTTCGACCTCACCGGGCCGGAACTGCCGGACCACCTGCCGGTTCTGCTGGAATACCTCTCGACCCGGCCCGTGGCCGAGGCGAAGGAGCTTCTTTCCGATGCCGGCCACATCATCGCGGTCCTCGCCGAGCGTCTCACGCGCCGCGACACGCCCTATGCGGCTGTCCTGACGGCTCTGGCGAAGCTCGCCGAGGCCGGCACCGACAGCCCGGAGGCCGAGGCGCTGCTCGCCGAGAAGGACGACGACCCCGAAGACCTCGAAGCGCTGGATGCGGTCTACGAGGAGGCGCAGGTCACCTTCGCCCCCGACCCGAATGCCGGCTGCCCGGTGTCGCGCGACATCCTCGCCCGGATGGACGTCCCCATGACCCCGGCCCGCGCCGGGACGGCCCAGTAAAGGAGGCCACGATGCACGAATTCATCTTCGGTACCTATCCCTACATCGCGCTCTCGGTGCTGCTTCTGGGCTCGATCGCGCGCTACGAGCGCGACCCGTTCACCTGGAAGACCTCGTCGAGCCAGCTCTTGCGCCGCAAGCAGCTGGTGATCGGATCGTCGCTGTTCCATGTCGGCGTGCTGATCATCTTCTTCGGCCACCTGATCGGGCTCCTGACGCCGATCGCGATCTTCGACGCCTTCGGCATCGGCCACGGCTTCAAGCAGCTCATGGCGGTCCTCGTCGGCGGCATCGCCGGTATCATGGCGCTCGTGGGCGGTGCGATGCTGCTGCACCGCCGGCTTTACGATCCGCGGATCCGCGCCAACTCGACCTTCGCTGATACCGGCATCCTGATCCTCTTGATGGTGCAGCTGGTGCTCGGCGTCCTCACGATCTTCGTCTCGCTCCAGCACCTCGACGGACACGAGATGACCAAGTTCATGGCGTGGTCGTTCGGCATCTTCACCTTCGACGGCCAGGCGGCGAGCTATATCGCGGACGTGAGCCCGCTCTTCAAGCTGCATATCTTCCTCGGTCTGACGATCTTCCTGCTGTTCCCGTTCACCCGGCTCGTGCACATGCTCTCGGCGCCAGTGCGCTACCTGTGGCGGCCGGGCTACCAGATCGTGCGCACGAAGAAGCGCGGGGCGTGAGGCGATGACACCGCTCATGAGCGATATCACGGTGAACGGCGAGGTCATCCCCGCCGCCACCATCGCCGCCGAGGCGCAGATGCACGAGGCACCCAAAGGCAAGCCGGGCATCGCCTGGCGTGCCGCGGGGCGGGCGCTCGCGGTCCGGGCGCTCCTCCTTCAGGAGGCCCGCGCCCGCGGCCTGACGCCGGCGCCGGTCACCGAGGGCGACCGCGCCGAGACCGAGGACGAGGCGCTGGTGCGCCAGCTTCTCGATGAGGCGATAGCGCCCGGCGCGCCGACCGACGCGGCCGTCCGCGCCGCCTATGACGCCGATCCCGGCCGGTTCCGCGCGCCGACGCTCTACGAGGCCGCGCATATCCTGTTCCCGGTCCAGCCCGGCGATGCCGATGCGCTGGCCGCGGCACGCCTCAAGGCCGAGGCCGCGCTGGCCGAACTGAAGACCGCGCCGCGCGCCTTCGACAAGCTCGCCCGCGATCTCTCCGCCTGTTCCTCGCGCGAGGCCGGGGGCCGGCTCGGCCAGATCGCCACCGGCGACACGGTGCCGGAATTCGAAGCCGTGCTCGACACGATCGCCGAGGGCGAGATCGCGCCCGAACCGGTGGCCACGCGCTACGGGCTCCACATCATCCGCCTCGACGCCCGCGCCGAGGGCGCGGTGCTGCCCTTCGAGACCGTGGAGCCGCGCATCCGCGCGATGCTCGCCAAGGCGGCCTGGGCGACGGCGGCCCGCGACTTCGTCGAGACCCTCGCCGACAAGGCCGAGGTCACGGGCGTCGATCTGAAGGCGGCGTGACATGGCACAGGTTCTCGAAGCCCTTCTGGAGCGCAACCGCGACTGGTCCGCGAAGATCCGCGCGGACCAGCCGGACTATTTCAACGGCCTCGCCGAGCAGCAGAGCCCGGAGTTCCTCTGGATCGGCTGTTCCGACAGCCGGGTGCCGGCGAACGTCATCTCCGGCCTCGCGCCCGGCGAGGTCTTCGTCCACCGCAACGTTGCCAATGTCGTGCATTCCTCGGACATGAACCTGCTCAGCGTCCTCGAATTCGCCGTCGACGCGCTCAGGGTCCGCCAGATCATCGTCTGCGGCCATTACGGCTGCGGCGGTGTGCGCGCCGCGACCGAGGAGGACATGCCGCACGGCCTTGCCGACCACTGGCTCGAACCGATCCGGCGGCTTGCCAAGCGCCACGCCCACGAGCTGTCGAGGATCGACGATATCGAGATGCGCCGTGACCGGCTGGCCGAACTCAACGTCCTCGAAAGCGTCGCCCGCGTCGCCGAGACGCCGATCCTGCGCCGCGCCTGGGCGAAGGGCGACCACCCGCTGCTGCATGGCCTGATCTACGGCCTGCGCGACGGGGTGCTCAGAAACCTCGACTGCACCGTCAGCGGCGCCAGTGCCCGCTGAGAAAGGACCCCCCATGCGCCTTGGCTACATCTCCGCCGCCGAACGCGGCCTGACCGACCGGGTGCTTGCAGAGGCGGCAGCACTTCTCGCGAAGCGCGGCCTGCGTCTCGCCGGCGTCGTGCATACCAATATCCAGCGCCCGCAGCGCTTTCACTGCGACATGGACCTCAGGATCCTGCCCGACGGCCCGGTGATCGGCATCACCCAGAATCTCGGCGCCAATGCCCGCGGCTGCCGGCTCGATCCAGGCGCGCTGGAAGGCGCGGTGGCCGATGTCGCCGCGCGCCTCGCGGCGGGTTCCGCCGACATGCTGATCCTCAACAAGTTCGGCAAGCACGAGGCCGAGGGCCGCGGCTTCCGCCCGGTCATCGCTGAGGCGCTCGCCATGGGCTTGCCGGTCGTGCTCGGCGTCAACGCGCTCAACCTTGACGCCTTCGCGACATTCTCGGAAGGTTTCGGCGAAGAGCTTGCGCCGGATCCCGAGGCGATCCTCGCCTGGTGCACCGGCGCGCTGGCCGAGGCCGCGTGACCGCCGCCGGGCACGGGAGGGTCCGACATGCAGGGTGACAGCGACGATCACGGCAGCTACGCCTCGCCGCCCTGTTTCCTGCATGAGCTGAGCGCGGATCAGGGCGGCCTTCCCGGCGCCGCCGATCCGGTGCAGTCCCGCGACGTGGCGCGCTGGCGCAAGGCCGAACGCGCCCGGCTCCTCGCCGAGCGCGCGGGGCTGAGCGTCACCGCCCGGCAGGAGGCGGCAGCGCGGGTCGCCGGCCATCTCGACGCGCTTCTCGGCGATGTCGCGGGCAAGGTGATCTCGGCCTGGTGGCCGATCCAGTCCGAGTTCGACCTGCGCTTCTGGCTCGCATCGCTCGCCGAACGCGGCGCGACCGCGGCGCTGCCGCTCGTCGTCGAGAAGGCCGCGCCGCTTCGGTTCCGCGCCTGGACGCCCGAGATGAAGATGGAGCGCGGCTTCTGGAACATCCCCGTACCGGCCGAGGGCGACTGGATCACGCCCGACATCGCGCTGGCTCCGCTCGTCGGCCATGACGCGGCGGGATACCGGCTCGGCTATGGCGGCGGCTATTTCGACCGCACGCTGGCCGCCCATCCCGGCATCCGCGCCATCGGCGTCGGGCTGGCCTTCGCGCGGCTCGCGACGATCTACCCGCAACCGCATGACGTCGCGATGACCGCGATCGTCACCGAAGCGGGCGTCGCCTGACCGTCATCGCAGCCGTCCGCGCCCGCCGAATGGCACCGGCGCGGCTAACGCCTGGGCCCGCCGTCCCATGCCGCGTCAGGCTTCGGGGAAGAAGCAGGCGGCCCGATGCGCGCTGCGGTCGAGCTCGGGGCGTTCGGCGCGGCAGCGGTCCTGGGCCTTCCAGCAGCGCGGCGCGAAGGGGCAGCCCGGCGGCACGTTCAGGGGCGAGGGCAGTTCGCCCTCGAGCTTGATCCGGGTCTTCTGCGCCTTCGGGTCGGCCATCGGCGTCGCCGACAGGAGCGCCTTGGTGTAGGGGTGCTTCGGATGCGCGAAGATCTCGGCCTTGGGGCCGATCTCCACCGGACGGCCGAGATACATCACGATGATCTCGTCGGCCATGTGCTTCACCACCGACAGGTCGTGGCTGATGAACAGATAGGCGAGGCCGAGCCGGTCCTGCAGGTCGACGAGCAGGTTGAGGATCTGACTCTGGATCGAGAGGTCGAGGGCCGAGACCGGCTCGTCGAGCACCAGCACCTTCGGCTCCAGCATCAGCGCGCGGGCGACCGCGATGCGCTGGCGCTGGCCGCCCGAGAACATGTGCGGGTAGCGGTCGAAATGCTCAGGGCGCAGGCCCACGAGCTTCAGCATCTCGCGCGCCTTGGCGGTCCGCTCGGCGGCAGACATGGCGGGGCGGTTGATCTTCAGCGGCTCCTCGAGGATCGCACCGATCCGCTGGCGCGGGTTGAGCGACCCGTAGGGGTCCTGGAACACGATCTGCACATCCGTGCGCAGCTCGGCCCAGTTCTCCGGCCGCACCTCGCGGCCGCCGATCGAGAAGCTGCCCGAGGTCGGCTCCTCGATCATCGTGATGAGCCGGGCGAGGGTCGACTTGCCGCAGCCGGATTCGCCCACGACCGCGAGGGTCATGCCGGGATGGAGCGTGAAGCTCGTCTCCGACACTGCGCGCACGGTGCCGGCTTTGGAGAACATGCCGCCCTTCACGTCGTAATGGCGGGTGAGGTTCTCGGCGGTGACGACGGGGGTGCTCATGCTTCGGCCTCCGCCTTCGCGCTCAGGGGATAGTGGCAGCGGGCGAAGCCGAGCTCGCGCCCGGCGGGGCTCGGCGGCACGGTCCGGCACCTGTCGTCGGCATATTTGCAGCGGGGCGAAAAGAGGCAGCCCGCGGGCCGGTCGAACTGGCCCGGCACGACGCCGGGGATCGTCGGCAGGTGGCGCGTGGTCGCCCGTTCGGGAAGCGCCGCGAGAAGTGCCGCGGTATAGGGGTGGTGCGGGGTCTCGAAGAGATCGGCCACCGGCTGCTCCTCGACCTTCTGGCCGGCATACTGGACCGAGACACGCTCGGCGGTTTCGGCGACCACGCCCATGTCGTGGGTACTGAGAATGAGCGCCATGCCGGTCTCCTTCTGGAGCCCGGTCAGCAGATCGAGGATCTGCGCCTGGATCGTCACGTCGAGCGCGGTTGTGGGCTCATCTGCGATCAGCAGCTTGGGGTTGCAGGCGATCGCCATGGCGATCATCACCCGCTGGTTCATGCCGCCCGAGAGCTGGTGCGGGAAGGCTTTCAGCCGTTCCTCGGGCGCCGGGATTCCGACCATTTCGAACAACTCCACCGCGCGGGCATGGCGTTCCTGCCGGTCGAGGCCGAGATGCAGGCGCAACGCCTCCTTGATCTGGAAGCCGGCGGTGAAGCAGGGATTGAGCGACGACATCGGCTCCTGGAAGATCATCGCCATGTCCTTGCCGATGATGCTGCGGCGCCGGCGCGCGGAAAGGCCGCGCAGGTCCTGGCCGTTGAAGCTGAGGACATCGGCGGTCACCGTCGCGGTCCAGGGCAGGAGCCCCATCATCGCGAGCATCGAGACCGACTTGCCGGAGCCGGATTCGCCGACGATGGCGAGGATCTCGCCGGTATCGACGGTCACGTCGACGCCGTCCACGGCGCGGAACTGGCCCGAGGCGGTGGCGAAATCGACCGAGAGGTTGCGGATGTCGAGAAGGGCCATGGCTCAGCTCCGCTTCAGTTTCGGGTCGAGCGCGTCGCGCAATCCGTCGCCCATCAGGTTGATGGCCAGAACAGTGATCAGGATCGCGAGGCCCGGCCAGGTCACGACCCACCAGG
>JBFKMA010000122.1:0-6842 GCA_041630175.1 Albidovulum sp. | reverse complement strand
GTCACTGTCACCCCCCGAAACGCTTCAGGCGGGCGAAGTTTAGTGGTCCGGTCCGGGTCCCCGATCAGACGGGCACCCTCGCCTCCCACGGCTCACACGTCAGGCGACTTTCTGCACCTGCGTGAATTCCAGTTCGACCGGCGTCGGCCGGCCGAAGATCGACACCGTCACCTTCAGACGATTCGAGTCCTCGTCGACCTCCTCAACCATGCCCGAGAAGCCGTCGAACGGCCCGTCGGTCACCTTCACCTGCTCGCCCACTTCGAAGCGGATCAGGTTGCGGGGGGCAGCCTCGCCTTCCTCGACGCGGTTGAGGATCTGATTCACCTCGTCGTCGCGCATCGGCATCGGCTTGCCCTGCGGCCCGAGGAACCCGGTCACGCGGTTGATCGAGGTGATCAGGTGGTAGCCCCGGTCGGTCATGTCCATATGGACGAGCACGTAGCCCGGCATGAAGCGGCGTTCCGACGTGACTTTCTTGCCGCGGCGGATCTCCAGCACCTCTTCGGTCGGCACGAGAACCTCGTCGATCTCGTCCTGAAGGCCCTTCTCGGCCACGGCATGCTTGATCTGTTCGGCGATCTTCTTCTCGAAATTCGAGAGAACGCTCACCGAATACCACCGCTTCGCCATCTGCCTCTGACCTCGTTCGACCGACGGCGCGCCGCCGGATTATTCCACAATTTCAATGGGTTGCCCCAAGCCCACCCGAACAAAAAACAGCGCGCAGACCGAATCGTTGCGCGCCGGTGCCGGGAAAGTGGGCCCCAACTACTAGCCTTCGCCCCAAATTTCAAGGCCGAAAGCCGTGGGCCGCGTCAGCCGCCGAGCCCCAGCACCGTCGTCAGGCCGAGCCGGATGACCATGTCGACCAGGAAAAAGAACACCGAGGTGAGCGCCGCCATGATGAACACCATGATCGTCGTCAGCATCACTTCGCGCCGCGTCGGCCAGATGACCTTTGCGGTCTCGGACCGAACTTGCTGAAGGAACTGGAGCGGGTTGGTGGCCATCGTCGATCTCGCCTTCGGTCTCGTTGCAACGGATGGGAGATACGCGGGACGCCGGGCGAATTCAAGCCCGACGGTGCGGGAGATCCCATGCGGCGTCCCCGCCGTCCCGCCCGCGCGCCGGCAATTGCGTCTGGCCAAGCGCGCGCCGACGACGGAAAGTGGCGGTGTCAACGGAGCCGCCCATGACCCTCACCGTCCGCCTCTCCGCGCTCATCGGCCCCGCCCATGTTCTGACCGGCGCCGATGCCGCGCCCTATGGCCGCGACTGGACCGGAAAGTACCTGTCCCAGCCCCTCGCCGTCCTGCGTCCCGCCGACACCTCGGAGATCGCCGCGATCCTCCGCCTCGCCTCGGCCGAGGGCGTGCCGGTGGTCGCCGCCGGCGGCCGCACCGGGCTGACCGGCGCGACCCATGCCGAGGGCGCGCTCATGCTCTCGCTCGAACGGATGAACCGGATCCGCGCGATCCGCCCCGAGGCCCGCATCGCCGTGGTCGAGGCCGGGGTGATCCTGTCCGCGCTGCACGAGGCGGCCGAGGCGCAGGGCCTCTACTTCCCGCTCTGGTTCGGCGCCCGCGGCTCGGCGACGATCGGCGGCGCGCTGTCGACCAATGCCGGCGGCTCGAACGTGCTGCGCTACGGCTCGGCCCGCCAGCTCTGCCTCGGGCTCGAAGCGGTGCTGGCGGACGGCCGGGTGATGAACCTCATGTCGGAGCTGCACAAGGACAATTCCGGCTACGACCTGCGCGATCTCCTGATCGGCGCCGAGGGCACGCTCGGCGTGATCACCGCCGCGACGATGAAGCTCGTGCCCCTGCCCCGCACCCATGCCACCGCGACGCTCGCGGCCCCGTCGCTGGCCGCGGCGCTCACGCTCCTCAACCGTCTGCAGGAGGCCACCGGGGGCCTCGTCGAGGCCTATGAGTTCATGCCGCGCAGCTATCTCGAACGGCTCCGCGCCCGCCGCCCCGATCTCGGCCTGCCCTTCGCCGAGATCCACGAGGTCACGATCCTCGTCGAGTTTGGCGCCACTGCGCCGCGCGACACACTACCCGGCCCGGATGGCGGCGTGCCGCTGACCGGGCTTCTCGAAGAGACGCTCGCCGCGATGATGGAGGAGGGCCTCGTTCTCGACGCGGTCCTCGCCCGCTCGGAGGCGCAGCGCCGGGTGATCTGGGCCTGGCGCGAAGCCGCGGCCGAGATCACGCTCGGCCATGGTCCCACGGTAGAGACCGACATCGCCGTGCCGCTCGACCGGGTCGACCGGTTCCTCTCCCGCGCGCTCGCCGCGGTGGCGCGGATCGACCCCGGCGCCGGGACCGTCACGGTCGGCCATCTCGGCGACGGCAACCTGCATTTCACGATCTTCCCGAGCCGCGGCGATCCTGCCCTCGACGAAACGCTGACCGAGGCGGTGGAGGACATCGTCGCCGATCTCGGCGGGTCGTTCTCGGCCGAGCACGGGATCGGTTTGTCGAAACTCGCCGCGATGCGGCGGCGCAAGGATCCGGTGGCGCTCGAGATGATGCGGGCGGTGAAGGCCGCCTTCGACCCCAAGGGCATCCTCAATCCCGGCAAGACCGTGCCCGGGCCGACACCCTGAACGGCGGGCTGCGCCCCGCGAACGCCGATCAGCGCCAGTCGAAGAAGCCCTCGGGCGCCTGGCCCAGAAGCTCGCGCGCGAGATCCGTGCCCGCCGCGGCCGCATCGGCGACGACACAGCGGCGCTCGCCCCGGATCACGTCGGAGCCGTCGGGCCTCAGGATCTCGCCCCGAAGCCAGAGCCCCGGCCCGTCATGCACCGCAAGCCCGGCGATCGGCGTCTCGCAGGAACCGTCGAGCGCGGTGAGATACGCCCGTTCCGCGGCGAGCCGTTCGCCGGTCGGGCGATCGTGGATCGCGGCGAGAAGCGCCGCGGCCCGGTCGTCGGCCTGCCGCCGCTCGATGCCGATCGCGCCCTGCGCCACGGCGGGCAACATCTCCTCGACCTCGATCGCGCTGGTCGCGACGTCGGCCATGCCGAGCCGGTTGAGCCCGGCCATGGCGAGGAAGGTGGCCACCGCAACGCCGTCCTCGAGCTTCTTCAGCCGGGTCTGCACGTTGCCGCGGAACTCGACGAGCTTCAGATCGGGCCGCCGATGGGCAAGCTGCGCGCGGCGGCGGAGCGACGACGAGCCCACGACCGCGCCCGCCGGCAGATCGGCGAGCCGCGCGACGCTGAGCGAGACGAAGGCGTCGCGCACATCCTCGCGTGGGAGATAGCAGTCGAGCGTGAGTCCCTCGGGCTGGGCGACCGGCATGTCCTTCATCGAATGGACCGCGATGTCGATCTCGCTGGCGAGAAGCGCCTCCTCGATCTCCTTGGTGAAGAGCCCCTTGCCGCCGATCTCCTTCAAGGGCCGGTCCAGCACCTTGTCGCCGGTGGTCTTGATGATGACGATCTCGCAGGCATCCTCGGCGAGCCCGTGCGCCGCCATCAGCCGCGTCCGGGTCTCGAACGCCTGGGCGAGCGCCAGCGGCGAGCCGCGGGTGCCGATCTTCAGCGGTTTGTCTGCGCTTGGCATATCCATGGTTCCGGCATAGCCGCGACAGATTGCCCGTGCAATGGGCAGGCGACACCGCGCGCCTTGACATCCCGTCGCAGGCCGGGATCAAAGAGGCCGAGGAGAACCCGATGACCAAGACGATCCTGCGCGCCCTCGCCGGCGAAACGCTTCCCGAGCCGCCGGTCTGGATGATGCGCCAGGCGGGCCGCTACCTGCCGGAATACCGCGCAACAAGGGCCAAGGCGGGGGATTTCCTGTCGCTCTGCTATACGCCGGACCTCGCCGCCGAGGTCACGCTGCAACCGCTGCGGCGCTACGGCTTCGACGCGGCGATCCTGTTCGCCGACATTCTTCTTCTGCCGCAGGCGCTCGGGTGCGATCTCTGGTTCGAAACCGGCGAGGGACCGCGTCTGTCCACGATCACGACCCCGGCCGACTTCGCGCGCCTGAAGCCGCGCGAGGCGATTCACGAGACCCTCGCCCCGGTCTATGAGACCGTCCGCATTCTCGCGCGCGAACTGCCGAAGCCGGTGACGCTGATCGGCTTCGCCGGCGCGCCCTGGACCGTGGCGACCTACATGATCGCCGGGCGCGGCACGCCCGACCAGGGGCCGGCGCACCGGCTCAAGGATACCGACCGCGCGACCTTCATGGCGCTCGTCGACCTTCTGACCGAGGCCACGATCGACTACCTCTCGGCCCAGGTCGCGGCCGGGGCCGAGGTGGTGAAGCTCTTCGACAGCTGGGCCGGATCGCTCAAGGGCCAGGATTTCGACGATTTCGCGGTGACGCCGGCCGCGCGGATCATCGCGGCGCTGAAGGCGCGCCATCCCGGCCTGCCGGTGATCGCCTTCCCGCGCGAGGCGCGCGACCGCTATGTCGGCTTCGCCAGGGCGACCGGCGCCGACTGCGTGGCGCTCGACAATTCGGTCGAGGCTTCCTGGGCGGCCGAGCACGTCCAGAAGGATGGCTGCGTGCAGGGCAATCTCGACCCCGCGCTGCTCGTCACCGGCGGGTCGGCACTCGTCGAGGAGACCCGGCGGATCGTTAAGGCGTTTTCCGGCGGGCCGCATATCTTCAATCTCGGCCACGGCATCACGCCCGATGCCGATCCCGACAACGTTCACCGGATGCTCGAAGCGATCCGGGGCTGAGCCCCGGATCGGCCTTCACCCGCCGCAGCGGAACAGCCTGATCTCCGATGTCGTCGCGGCCGGCAGGCCCGCGAGCGCCCGCATGTGCCAGGCCAGCGCGAGATTCGACGAGATCACCGGCCGGCCGATGCGGCGCTCGGCCTCGGCGGCGATGCCGGCCACCCGGAGATTGGTGCAGGAGACGAAGACCGCGTCGCAGTCGGCCTCTGCGGCGACGGTCTCGATCGCGGCGAGAATGCTCGCCGGCGCGATCCGCGCCACCACCCGGTCGTCGCCCTCCTCGAAGGAGCCGAAGGCGGTGATGGTCAGGCCGTTCTCGGTCAGGAGCGCCCGCATCGCGGCCGAGACCTCCGCCACATAGGGCGTGACGAAGCCCAGCCGCCGCACGCCGAGCGCTTGGGCCGCCGCCAGCGTCGCGCTGATCGGATCGGTGACCTGCGCCTCGGGATGGACCGCCTGCACCCGTTCGCGCACGCCCTCAGGCCCGATCACCGTCGCGCCCGAGGTGCAGCCATAGCCGATCACGTCGAGCGGGCATTCGGGCAGCATGCCGACCGCGGCGGGCAGCGCCTCGGCCATGGCCGCGAGCGTCTCGGTCGTGACCTCAGGCGGCATCACGATGCGGCTGTGATAGAGCGCCACCTCGGGTTCGGGCAGGAGCGCCCGCATCTCGTTTTCCAGGGTTTCGTCCGCCGGCAGGACGATCAGCCCCATGGCGGCTCCGGTGCCCATGCCCCGGTCGGTCGTGAATGGCAGCTTCATCGCGTCCCCCTCATCCGATCACCGGCAGCTCGGCCGCCGCCCGCGTCGACAGGAGCCGCGGTGCGCCGTCGGTGACGACGATGTTCTCCTCGTGGACCATGATCCGGCCGGCGCCGTAGCTCAAGGACGGTTCCAGCGTCAGCACCATGTTCTCGGTCAGCACCGTCTCGTCGAAGAGCGCGTGCGAGGGCCATTCGGTCAGCTGCATGCCGAGCCCGTGGCCGAGCCGCCCGACATCGCCAGGGCCGGTGTCGAACTCGGCGATCACGCCTTGCATGGCGCGGAACAGATCGCGGCAGGTGGCACCGGGCCGCGCGGCGGCCAGCCCGGCCTCGGTCGCCCGGTAAAGCACGTCATAGGCGCGGCGCGAGGCGTCGTCAGCGCGGCCGATCGCCCAGTTGCGGTCGAAATCGCAGAAATAGCCGTCGAAGACCGACCCGGTATCGAGCATCAGGATGTCGCCCGCCTGAAGCGGCCGCGCCGAGGGCGGCGAGATCACGTCGTCATAGCCGCCCTGCTCGGCGCCGCCCACGAGATAGGGCACGTCGTCGGCGCCCTCCGCGAGGCAGGCGCGACGGAAGGCGCGGAACGTCTCGTCGAGCGGCTGGCCGGCATGGACGAAGTCCGGCACCTTGGCGAAGGTGCGCGAGGCGATGCCGCAGATATGGGCGATCTTCTCGATCTCGCGCGCCGACTTGACCATGCGGAGCGCCCGGACGATCCCGGTCGCATCCGCGATTCTGAGGCCCGGCAAGTGGCCCGTCAGCCGCTCGTAATCGCCAAGCGGCATCCGGAGCGCCGTCTCATGGCCCTTCGGCAGACCGATCCGCGCGCCACGCGCGGCGAAGGGCGCGAGAAGCTCGACGAGAAGCGTGATGCCGTCATCCTCGGGACAGGGCGCCGACCAGGTGCGGATATCCTCGACCCAGCTCCGCCGCATCAGCGCCGCGCCGATCTCGGGGATCACCGCGACGGGCTTGCCCTCGGCCGGGACGAACAGGAACCAGGGCCGCGTCGGGCTCTGCCAGAAGAGCGTCTGGAAGCCGCTGAAATAGCGGACCTCCGCCTCGGTCATCACCAGAAGCCCGTCGAGCCCCACCTCGACCATGAGCCCCTGTGCCCGGGCCAGCCGCGCTTCGTATTCGGCGACCGGAAAGCCGCGTTCGGGCGTGGTCATCGCGCCGCCCCTGCCATGATCCGGTCGTAGATCTCGGCGTCTGTGACACCCTCGGAGCCGATCACCAGCACCACCGAGCCCGCATCGAGCCCGAGTGCTTCGCGCAGGCCCGCATCCTTGGCGGCGGCGATGACGGCGGCAAGGCCCGCCACCGCGGATTCGCCCGCCGCGATCGCCGGGTCCGCCCCCTCC
>JBFKMA010000121.1:0-6858 GCA_041630175.1 Albidovulum sp. | reverse complement strand
GCGCGCGGAGCCCGTGCCGGGGATCGCGCGCCACGCGCGCGACGCGCGGTGTCGCGGCGGGATCGAGGCGACGCGCCACCGCGAAAGTCGCGGCCATCGGCACGCGCGCGGCGGCGGGCAGGACCGCCGCGCCTGCGAGACGGCAGGCGTCGCAGCGCCCGCCCCCGTCAAGGCCCGGCTTGCCGCAGAAGCCATCGGCGTCCACGGCGGCGAGAACATAGTCGCCGCTGCCGACCGCGCCGGCCGAAACCACGCGATGCGCCGCCGCAGCCGCGATCAGCGCCACCGCGAAAAGCAGTGTGACGCAGATGCCGGCAAGGCGTTGGCGGAAGCGGGCGTTCATGCGCATTTCGTGAACCGGAACCGGGTCGCCCGCAAGGGCAATGCGCCGCGACATTGCCGCGCAGGACACGAAAAAACCGCGGAGCCGGGACTCCGCGGTTCATCGAGTTTCGCTTGTGCCGGACTCAGGCCGCGCGCGACAGGAGGACGTCGTCCACCTTCTTCTGCGCGCCCGCCTCGTCGGTGCCGGACACGGCCGCGACTTCGCGGGTCAGACGCTCGAGCGCGGCTTCGTAGAGCTGACGCTCGGAATAGGACTGCTCGCGCTGGTCGTCGGTGCGGTGCAGGTCGCGCACCACCTCGGCGATCGCCATCAGGTCGCCGGAATTGATCTTCTGCTCGTATTCCTGGGCCCGGCGCGACCACATGGCGCGCTTGACCTTGGCCTTGCCCTTCAGCGTCTCGAGCGCCTTGGAGACGAGATCCGGCGACGAGAGCTGCCGCATGCCGATCTCGGTCGCCTTGTGCGTGGGAACGCGCAGCGTCATCTTGTCCTTCTCGAACGAGATGACGAACAGTTCCAGCTTGAGCCCTGCAATTTCCTGCTCCTCGACCGCCATGATCTTGCCGACGCCATGCGCCGGATAGACAACGAAGTCATTGGGGCGGAAATCCGATTTTTTCGTTTTGGTCATATGGGCCTTTCCTTGCAGGGAACCTGCCGGCGCAGCGAAAGGACACGGCCGGGGTCTTTTGAACTCCGGTCAATGTCCGATTTTCGCCCACATCCCCGTTCGCTGCGGAGCAACGCAACGGCGACGGTCAGGTGTCCTCATCCATTCGTAACGGAATTGTACCAGAAAACCGGCATGTCGGGAAGCACCGCGACGCCGCGCCGCAGCCGGAAGCGACATGCGTACACGTCATAACGCGCTTGCGCTATCCGAGAAAGCCGGCTCCGGCCGGTCGTGTGCCGATTCGCGCGGCGCAGGCGAATCAGTCGCCCGCGCCCGGCGTTTCGGAGAAATACTTGTCGAGCTTGCCGGTTTCGCCGTCGCGGTCCTCGGCCTCGGGC
The DNA here is from genome assembly GCA_041630175.1 of Albidovulum sp. Lineage (GTDB taxonomy): Bacteria > Pseudomonadota > Alphaproteobacteria > Rhodobacterales > Rhodobacteraceae > Albidovulum. Next base: position 5,501 of record JBFKMA010000121.1, on the reverse strand, counting down.
AAGGGATCCTTGCGCTGGGTGATCACCGGCCACATCTCGGAATATTTCCGGTTGAACTCGACCCAGGTCTCGAGATCGGGCTCGGTATCGGGGCGGATCGCGTCGGCGGGGCATTCCGGTTCGCAGACGCCGCAATCGATGCATTCGTCCGGATGGATGACCAGCATGTTCTCGCCTTCGTAGAAGCAGTCCACCGGGCAGACCTCGACGCAGTCGGTGTATTTGCAGGCGATGCAGTTGTCGGTGACGACATAGGTCATGGGACGGGTCCGAGCATTGACTTCTGGGTGCTACCTAGACCCAAGGCGGCGATCATTCAAGACGCCGGGACGCGGAAAAGCCCGTGATCGTTCAGGAATTGGCGCGGGCGGGAAATCATTCCGGCAGGGGCGCGGCGGGCGGCACGCCGTCATCCGGCGCGAGGTCGTCGTAGAGCGTGCGCGCCTCGGGCGCCGGGCCGCGCCGCGTGCCGCATTCGAGGATGCGGACGACACGGATGCGGCCGCCTTGCGGAAAGGTCAGCACGTCGCCGGGGCCGACCGCATGACCGGGCTTGGCGACCTTGGCGCCGTTGAGCCTCAGATGTCCGGCCGAGACGGTCCCGGCGGCGAGGCTGCGGCTCTTGAAGAACCGCGCCTGCCAGAGCCACTTGTCGATCCGGATCCGCCCCTCGGCCGTCAAACCCGCCTCAGATCTTGTTCCTGAGCCCCATCAGCGCCGCGGCGAAGGGGTTGTCGGGGTCGATCTTGTCCTTCTTCGGGGGCCGCGATTCGAACTGCTTGCCGCCGCGGTCGTCGCGCTTGCCCTTGCCGCCCGGCTTGCCCTTGTGCGGCTTGGCCCCGCGTTCGCCGCGGTCGCCACGCTCGCCGCGCAGCCGCCCTTCGCGCTTCTCACCACCCTCGCGAGGCGCGCCCTCGGCACGCTTCGCGGGGCGTTCGCCGCGGGGCGCGCGCGGACGCGGCGCCCAGGTGAAGGTGTAGAACACCTCGGTTTCGGTCACGGTCTGCAGCGCCGCTTCTTCCTCGGTGATCGGGTTGGCGGTCCGGCCCTCCTCGGTCGGCGTGGCGACGGGTTCGGAGCGCACCTTCTCGCGCTCGCCCTGCTCGCCCTTGTAGCCGAGCCCGGCCATCAGGTCGGCGAACTGCTCGAGCGTCATGCCGGTGATCGAGAGCATGTCGGGATTGGCCTCGAACCCGGCCCTGCTGTCCTGCGTGCGCAGGATGTCGGCCAGGCGTTCGAGCATGTCGATGCGGATCGCGCGGGCGCCGGCCGGGTGGTAGCCCGAAAGCGTGTAATAGCCCTTCGGCACGTCGGGCAGGTTCGGCACGGTCACGAGACCCGGCGGCGGGCTCTCGGGGAACTCGTCGAGCCCCTCGAAAAGCGACCAGAGCACCAGCCGGAGCCGCGTCGGCGCGGGCTTCAGCAGCAGCGGCTGGAAGATCGTGTACTGGCCGAAGCGCACGCCGTGCTTGCGGAGCGCGCCGCGCATGTCCTGATCGAGCGCCTTGACCTCGTCGGCCACGCCCTCGCGCGGCAGGACGCCGAGCGCCTCGACCAGACGGAAGGCGAAGCCGCGGGCGAGCCCGGTCAGGGCCTCGTCGCGCTGCAGCTGGAGAAGCGGCTCGAACAGCGTCGCGACCTTGCGGTCGATGAAATGCTGCAGGCGGCGGCGGACCTTCTCGGCGACGTCGAAGCCCGCTTCCTCGTCGACGAAGGCCTCGACCTGCGGCTTCATCGCGTCAGCGCCCGTGACGAGCTTGCCGACGGCCGAGCTGCCCCACATCAGCCCGCCCTGCTCGGTGAAGTCGAGCTCGGTATCGGGCGCGTTATAGAAGCGGTCGGCACGCAGGTGGAATTCGGGGCGCAGCGCCTCGTAGGCCGCCTGTTTCAGCGTCTTCGCCTGATCGGGCGTCGCCGATGCGTCCTGCTTGAAGCGGAACCCTTCGAGACGGCCGACGAATTCGCCCTCGACCGCCACTTCGCCCTTGTCGTTCACCTCGGCCACAAGGCTCTCCTTCTGCTTGAGCCGGCGAAGGAGCACGCTCGTCCGCCGGTCCACAAATCGCTGCGTCAGCGCGCCATGCAGCGCGTCCGACAGACGGTCTTCTACAGCGCGCGTCTCGCCGCGCCAATGGCTTTCGTCCGAGACCCAGCCCGAACGCTGTGCCACATAGGTCCAAGTGCGGATATATGCCAGCCGTTTCGACAATGTGTCGATGCCGCCCTCGGTCTTGTCGATGCGGCGGATCTGGCCCGCGAGCCAGTCGTCGGGGACGTGGCCGTCCTGCAGGAAGCCGAAGATGCGGCTCAGGAGGTTGGCGTGTTCCTGCGACGAGATGCCCTGGAAATCGGGGATGCGGCAGACGTCCCAGAGAAGCCTGAGATCGCGCGGATGGCGCAGCCGGTCGCGGATGGAAGCGAGGTCAGCGAGCGTCTTCAGCGCGCGGAGGTCGTCCGCCTCCCGCCCCCGCATCAGCCATTCGTCGGAAGGCGCGGCCTCGAGCGAGGCGATGAGCCGGTCGATCGTGCCGAATTCGAGCGCGCCCGAGCGCCAGTTCAGCCGCTGGATCGGGCTGAAGCGGTGGTTCTCGATCGCGTTCACGACCTCGTCGGAAATTGGCGTGGCCTCGCCCGTCACCCCGAAGGTGCCCGGCGCCATGTGCCGCCCGGCGCGGCCGGCGATCTGGGCCAGCTCGTGCGGAAAGAGGCTCCGCATCCGCCAGCCGTCGAACTTCGCCGTGGACGAGAAGCCGACATGGTTGATGTCGAGGTTGAGCCCCATGCCGATCGCGTCGGTAGCGACGAGGTAATCGACATCGCCATTCTGGTACATCGCCACCTGCGCGTTGCGCGTGCGGGGGCTGAGCGCGCCCATTACGACGGCCGCGCCGCCCTTCTGGCGGCGGATCAACTCGGCGATGGCATAGACATCCTCGACCGAGAAGCCGACGATGGCCGAGCGCGCCGGCATGCGGGAAAGCTTCTTCGATCCGGCATAGGTGAGCGTCGAGAAGCGTTCGCGCTTCAAGAACTGCACCTTCGGCACCAGTGCCGCGATCGCGCCGCGCATCGTGTCGGCGCCGAGGAACAGCGTCTCGAGAAGCCCCCGCGCGTTCAGCAGCCGGTCGGTGAAGACATGGCCGCGCTCGGGATCGGCGCAGAGCTGGATCTCGTCGACGGCGAGGAAGTCGGCGCCGATATCGGTGGGCATCGCCTCGACGGTGCAGATCCAGTACTGCGCGCGCTCGCCGACGATGCGCTCCTCGCCGGTCACCAGCGCCGCCACCGACGGCCCCCGCTGGGCCACGACGCGGTCATAGACCTCGCGCGCGAGGAGCCGCAGCGGCAACCCGATCACGCCGGTACGGTGCGCGAGCATCCGTTCGATCGCGTAATGGGTCTTGCCGGTGTTGGTCGGTCCGAGGATCGCCGTGATCCTCGTCTCCGCCGCCATGGGACTGCTCCTAGAGATTCGTGCCGGAAATCTCGCGTTCCAGCCGTTGCAGCGCCTGCTTTATGCTGTCCTGGTGCGGATGTATAGCAAGCGAGGCGCGGTAGACCTCCATCGCGCGATGGTCCTCGCCGAGTTCCTCGTAGATCATTCCAAGCCCGGCGAGCGCGCCGAAATGATGGTCATTGAGCGCGAGCGTGCGCCGGATATCGGCGATCGACGGTCCGAACCGGCCGGCCAGGAAATAGGCCGTCGCCCGCGCGTTCCAGCCCTCGGCGAAATCCGGCGCGTGATCGGTGAGCGCGGAGAAATGCTCGATCGCGGCGCGAAGATCGCCCGCCTCCATCGCTTCGCGCCCGCGTTTCAGAAGCAGGTCCATCGCCGGCGAGCCCGATTTCGACCATTCGCGCAGGATGTCGGCCTGGGTCCGCCGCCATTCGCGGTTGTCCGGGTCGGCGAGTTCGGCGTAAAGCCCGTCGAGATGCTCGGATGCGGCCGAAAGCGGGGCGCACAGCAACAACGCTACGGCAATTGCCGCCAACCGGGTCGCGAGGAGGGTGGTGCAGCGTCGCATTACCGGGCAGAGTGTAGCCGAACCGCGCCGGAAAGCGAGAGGCCCGGCGCTCACATTTGGAGGATCGATGAGCGATGTGGTGACCGCGGCCGTGGCCGCACTGAGCGAGAAACTGTCTGCCGGCATTCCCGGCACGGCGAAATTCGTGATCGAGGGCGAAGGCTCGCTCATCATCGACGGATCGGGTGTGCGGGCCGGCGACGACGAGGCCGATGTGACGCTGAGCGCCGACCGCGAGACCTTCGAAGGCATCCTCTCGGGCGACGTGAACCCGACCGCGGCCTTCATGCAGGGCAAGCTGTCGGTCGATGGCGACATGGGGCTCGCGATGCAGCTCGGCGCCGTCCTCTCCTGAAGCGATGCAGCCCGCGCCCTTCTATGCGGATGTGGCCGAGGCACCCGAAGGCACGACCTGCTCCTGGCTCAAGGCCGCCGACGGCGTGCGCATCCGCGCGGCGCATTGGCGCGCCGGCACGAAGGGCACGGTGCTGCTGTTTTCCGGCCGCACCGAATATATCGAGAAATACGGCCCCGCCGCGGCGGAATTCGCGGCGCGCGGCTATGCGATGGCCACGCTGGACTGGCGCGGCCAGGGCATCGCCGACCGGCTTCTCGACGACCGCGCGGCCGGCCATGTCGGGCGTTTTCGCGACTACCAGCGCGACGTCGCGTCCTTCATGGACTTCGTCAGGGCCGAGGACCTGCCACGGCCCTATTTCCTCGTCGCCCATTCGATGGGCGGCTGCATCGGGCTCCGCGCAATCCACGAGGGCTTGCCGGTCAAGGCCGTGACCTTCTCGGCGCCGATGTGGGGCATCCTGATGCGCCGCGTGACGCGACCGGTGGCCTGGCTGCTCGGCACGATCGCCCCGCTGGTCGGACAGGGTCACCGGCTGGTGCCGTCGACCTCGCCCGTCACCTATGTGCTCGCGGCCGAGTTCGCCGGCAACCTGCTGACCCGCGACCCCGAGATGTTCGACTTCATGCGCCGGCAGCTCGTCGCCCATCCCGAGCTCGCCGTCGGCGGGCCGACGCTGCAATGGCTGCGCGAGGCCTTGCGCGAGACGCGGGCGCTCGACCGGATGGCCTCGCCCGCCCTGCCCTGCCTGACGCTCGTCGGCGCCGAGGAGCGCATCGTGAACATCCCGGCGATCCAGGATCGCATGGCGCGCTGGCCGGGATCGGAATTCGACCTCGTCGGCAATGCCGAGCACGAGTTGATGATGGAAGGCCGCGACATCCGCCACAAGTTCTACGACCGCACGGTGGAACTCTTCGACAGCCGGCGCGGCTGAGCCGCCCTCACAACTGGATCTTCGCGAAGCTCGTCCTGAGCGCCTTCGACCAGGCCTCGCTCGTGCGGCGGAAATCGGCGTCGCCCGCCTCGATCCGGCGCTGATGCGTGACCCGGCACTGATCCCGCTCGATCACCGCGAGGTCGAGCGGCATCCCGACCGAGAGGTTCGAGCGCAGCGT
>JBFKMA010000120.1:0-6865 GCA_041630175.1 Albidovulum sp. | reverse complement strand
GCCCTTCCCGAACAGGCGGGCGCGGTTTTCGGCTGGCTCCGGCCCTGGCTGACCTCGACCTTCGACTGGTTCTTCCTCGGCGCGGCCAACATCTTCGTGCTGTTCTGCCTCTTCCTGATCGTCAGCCCCTGGGGCGCGGTCCGGCTCGGCGGCCAGGAGGCGACGCCCGACTACAGTTACATGGGCTGGTTCGCGATGCTCTTCGCCGCCGGCATGGGCATCGGCCTGATGTTCTTCGGCGTCCTCGAGCCGGTCTATCACATGGCGATCTCCGAACCCCTGGGCGTGCCCTCGCCGATCGCCGAGGACGGCACGATCATCCCTGAAAATGTCGAGGCCGCGAAGAGGATGGGGCTTGCCGCGACGATCTATCACTGGGGCCTGCACCCTTGGGCGATCTACGCCGTCGTGGCGCTGGCGCTCGCGCTCTTCACCTTCAACAAGGGCCTGCCGCTGACGATCCGTTCGGCCTTCTACCCGATTTTCGGCGAGGCGGTCTGGGGCTGGGTCGGCCATGTGATCGACATCCTCGCGGTGTTCGCCACGCTCTTCGGGCTCGCCACGTCGCTCGGCTTCGGGGCGCAGCAGGCCAATGCCGGGCTCGAGCACATCTTCGGCATACCGAACAACGTCTCCGTGCAGGTGGTGCTGATCACCGTCATCACCGCGGTGGCGCTCGGCTCGGTGCTGCGCGGCCTTGACGGCGGCGTGAAGGTGCTTTCGGAGATCAACATGGGCATCGCGGCGCTCCTCCTCGTCTTCGTGCTTCTCGCCGGTCCGACGGCCACGATCTTCGCCGACTTCTTCAGCGGCCTCGGCGCCTATGCGGCCGGAATCGTGCCGCTGTCGAACCCGGTCGGGCGCACGGATACCGGCTACTTGCAGGGCTGGACCGCGTTCTACTGGGCCTGGTGGATCAGCTGGTCGCCCTTCGTCGGCATGTTCATCGCCCGCGTCTCGCGCGGCCGCACGGTGCGGGAGTTCATCATCTGCGTGCTGATCATCCCCTCGCTGGTCTGCGTCCTCTGGATGGCCGTCTTCGGCGGCGTCGCCATCGACCAGGTGCTGACCGCTCCGGGCGGCGGCGCGGTCAAGACCTACGTGATCGACAGCTACGTTCCGGAACTGTCGCTCTTCGCGATGCTCGAAGGGCTGCCTCTGGCGACCATCACCTCGGTGATCGGCATCGTCCTGGTGATCGTGTTCTTCGTGACCTCGTCGGATTCCGGCTCGCTGGTGATCGACACGATCACGGCGGGCGGCAAGGTCGACGCGCCGCTGCCGCAGCGGGTGTTCTGGTGCACGTTCGAGGGCGCGGTGGCGATCGTGCTGCTGGTCGGCGGGGGCCTCGGCGCTTTGCAGGCGATGGTCATCTCGACCGGCCTGCCCTTCACGGTCGTGCTCCTCCTGATGTGCTGGGCGATCGTCAAGGGGCTGAGAAGCGAGGCCCGCTGAGGCACGGGACCGCGAATGTCTGAGCGAGGATCCGGACGTTTTCTTTCTTTACCAATACCTTGCGGCGGCGTTCGCGCATCGCGGCGCTGCCCATTCCAACCTTGCGGGCGGCGACCCGGCCCCCTATATTGAGGCCGTTCGGGGCTTGCCCCGGACTATGGACATAAACGCGCTCGTAATAAGCGGATCGGACCCGGGGGCGGTACCCGGCGGCTCCACCAGATGCCCGGCGTTGCGGGGGCAAGGGGCCGAAACAGGATCGACGAACGTCCAAAGGGGTTTGCTTTGTCCCGGTGAGCTACCACCGTTATCGGTGCAAAAAGTACAGTTGCCAACGACAACCGTGCTCCGGTCGCTCTGGCTGCGTAAGCAGTTCGAAAGACCGAAACTTAAGCCCTTGCGCCTAGCAGCGTAAGGCGGGGTTCGCAGGCACCTGGCAACAGAAGCCTGCACTTCCCCCTTCATGCTTCGTCAAGATTCGAGCCCTAGGATCGGACCGAACGCGCAGGAACTGGCATGACGACGGGGTATCGCCCATGACGAAGCTCGACTTCCTGAAGGACTGGTATCGCCGGGTCTGGATCGACGCCGACCTGGCCGCGATCGACCGCTACTTCGCCCCGCGCGCCGGGGCGGACGGAATCCTGCCCGACGGGCAGGTCGGGGTCGAGGATTTCCGCGCGCTCGTGCCGGCGCTTCTCGCGCTGGTCCGCGACGTCTCCATCGACATCGACCGCAGCGTCGAGACCGGTGACTGGCTCTGGGCACAGATCTCCGTGCGAGCGAAGACCGCCCACGGCGTCGATCCGATCCACGCCTGCGGTCAAGTCATGGTCCGGATCGAGGACGGGCGGATCACTGAAGCCTACAACTGCTTCGATTTCATCACCTTCTTCGAACAGGCCGGGTTGCTTCCGCCGGATGCCTTCCTCCTGCTGCTCGGCGGCGAAAGGCTCGGCTAGAGCGCCTTGCGTGAACTGGCAGGGCGATCCGGCGGGCGCCATCGTCCCGGCATGAAACGGATGCCTGCCGTGTCTGCCTTGCTCGCGCTGTCGCCGGAGCAGCCGGGAACCTGGAACGACGCGGTCGAGAATGACGGGGGCTCGATCCCGATCGCCAAGTTCCGCCGCCGCTTCGTCATCACCCTGAAGGGCCCGGTGTTGGCCGGACGCGACGTTGCGGGCTCCCCACGGCTCGGTCCGGGCCAGGATCCTGTCCGAAGCCGCCCGGCCGAATCTTGACGCTCACCGCCGCCCATGCGACCGTCCGCACGGTGAGGCCCGCGACTGCGCCCCGCGAGGCGCAGACGCATGCGGCGCATCCTTCGTCACGTCAGGAATGGATTCCGCATGCCCGGCTTCAACTCGTTCGCTCTCCTGGTCCGCACGCCCAACCGGCCGGCGCCGTCCGGCCCCGGATCCCTGGCGGATTTCGTCGCCCGCCGGTTCGAGGACCGCGCGGCATGACCGGCAGCGAACCGCTCTGGCGGGTTTTCGGCCGCATCGGGATCCTGTCCTTCGGCGGGCCGGCGGCGCAGATCGCGCTCATGCACCGCGAACTGGTCGAGACGCGGCGCTGGCTGAGCGAGGCCGATTACCTTCGCGCGCTGTCGTTCTGCATGCTGCTGCCGGGGCCGGAGGCGATGCAGCTTGCGACCTATGCGGGCTGGAAACTGAACGGCCTTCGCGGCGGACTCATCGCGGGCGGGCTTTTCGTGCTGCCCGGCGCGGCGGTGATCCTCGCGCTGGCGGCACTTTACGTCGCCTTCGGGCAGTTGCCGGTCGTCGCGGCGCTGTTTCTCGGCGTCAAGGCGGCGGTCGTGGTGATCGTGATCGAGGCGCTTCTGCGCGTGGCGCGGCGCGCGCTGAAAGGGCCGGCCGAGCGCGCCATCGCGGCGCTCGCCTTCGCGGCGATCTTCGCGCTCGACCTGCCGTTCCCGCTGATCGTGCTCGGCGCCGGGCTTGCCGGGGCGCTCCTCCTGCCGCAGGCGGCGGCGCCGCGCGCACCGCTGCCGCCGAACCCGCGGCTTGCGGCGACGGTCGCGACCGGGCTCGGCCTCTGGTGGGCGCCGGTCATGGCGCTCGCGGTCGCGGGGCAAGGGTTCCTCGTCTCGGTCGGGCTCTTCTTCTCGAAGCTTGCGGTCGTCACCTTCGGCGGCGCCTACGCGGTCCTGGCCTACATGACCCAGACCGTAGTGCAGGATTACGGCTGGCTCACGACACCGGCGATGATGGATGCGCTCGGCCTCGCCGAGACGACACCGGGACCGCTGATCCTCGTCACGGAATTCGTCGGCTACCTCGCCGGCGCCGCGCAGGGCGGCACTGGACTCGCGCTGGCGGCGGCGGCGCTGACGCTCTGGGTGACGTTCGTGCCGTGCTTCCTGTGGGTCTTCGCCTTCGCGCCCTATATCGAGTGGATCGCGACCCGGCCGCGGCTGGCGGCGGCGCTCGCCGGGGTCAGCGCGGCCGTGGTCGGCGTTATCGCGAGCCTCGCGCTCTGGTTCGCGCTCCACCTCTTCTTCGCGCGGATCGGAACGGCGGGGCTCGGGCCCCTCGCCCTACCCTGGCCTGAGCTTGCATCCTTCCAGCCTTGGCCGGCGCTGATCGCGCTCTGTGCGGGGTATCTGCTGCTGGTCCGGCACTGGACGATCGGCGCGGTGCTCGGCCTGTCGGCGCTCGCCGGAACCGGCCTCTCCCTGCCGCTGTGAGGGAGCGTCCCGCACCCGCCGCATCGGCCCTTCCCTTCCGGTCCAAATCCCTTATGCTGACCGTCACACGACATCGGGAAAGTGCCCAAATGAGCAAGACGATCGACTACGGCAACCTCATGCACCGCGCGATGCGCGGCTTGATTCTGGAGGTTTTGCAAGGGGTCGAGCGGGATGGCCTTCCGGGCGAACACCATTTCTTCATCACCTTCGACACGCGCCATCCGGCCGCCGAACTCGCCGACTGGCTGCGCGAGCGCTATCCCGAGGAAATGACCGTCGTGATGCAGCACTGGTACGAGGGGCTGGAGGTCGACGAACAGGGCTTCGCCATCACGCTGAATTTCGGCGATTCGCCGGAGCCGCTCTACATCCCCTTCGACGCGATCCGCACTTTCGTCGATCCGTCGGTGGAATTCGGCCTGCGGTTCGAGACCCAGGACGACGACGAGGATGATGAGGACGAGGACGACTCCGCAACGGACGAACCGCGCCCCGAAGCCGAGGTCGTCAGCCTCGACAAGTGGCGCAAGTAGCCCCCGCCACGGCGTTAGCGCCACCGTTACCGTGATCGTCCTTGGCCCCCGGTCGGGAATCGCATAGCTAAGGTCCGACCCTTCCAAGGACGGACCGATCCAGATGCCCCAGACCCGCACCGAGACCGACAGTTTTGGCCCTCTCGAGGTTCCCGCCGACAAGTACTGGGGGGCACAGACGCAGCGGTCGATCATCAACTTCCCGATCGGCTGGGAGCGCCAGCCCGTCGCGATCATCCGGGCGCTCGGCGTGATCAAGCAGGCGGCGGCCGAGGTCAACATGGCGACCGGCAACCTCGATGCGGAGATCGGCAAGGCCATGGTGCAGGCCGCCTCCGAGGTCGTCGCCGGCAAGTTCGACGACAACTTCCCGCTCGTCGTTTGGCAGACCGGTTCGGGCACCCAGTCGAACATGAACGCGAACGAGGTCGTCTCGAACCGCGCCATCGAGATTCTCGGCGGCGAGATGGGCTCGAAGAAGCCGGTCCACCCGAACGACCACTGCAACATGGGCCAGTCGTCGAACGACACCTTCCCGACCGCGATGCATGTGGCGATCGGCATGATGGCGCGCGATACGCTGCTGCCGGGGCTGAAGAAGCTCCACGCGGCGCTCGCCGCGAAGGCCGAGGACTTCAGGGACATCATCAAGATCGGCCGGACGCATACGCAGGACGCCACACCGCTGACGCTCGGCCAGGAATTCGGCGGCTACGCGCATCAGGTCGCGATGGGCATCAAGCGGGTCGAGATGTGCCTGCCGCATATCTACGAACTGGCGCAGGGCGGCACCGCGGTCGGCACGGGGCTCAACACCAAGAAGGGCTGGGACACCGCGATCGCCGCGAAGATCGCCGAGATCACCTCGCTGCCCTTCGTCACCGCGCCGAACAAGTTCGAAGCACTCGCCGCCCATGACGCGATGGTGATGTTCTCGGGCGCGCTGAAGACCGTCGCCGCCTCGCTCTTCAAGATCGCCAACGACATGCGGCTTCTGGGCTCGGGGCCGCGCTCGGGCCTCGGCGAGTTGATCCTGCCAGAGAACGAGCCGGGCTCGTCGATCATGCCGGGCAAGGTCAACCCGACCCAGGCCGAGGCGCTGACCATGGTCTGCGCCCATGTCATGGGCAACGACGCGGCGGTGGGCTTCGCCGGTTCCCAGGGTCATTTCGAGCTCAACGTCTACAATCCGATGATGAGCTACAACGTCCTGCAGTCGATGCAGCTTCTCGGCGATGCCGCGGGCTCGTTCACCGACAACATGGTCGTCGGCACGCAGGCGAACACCGCCCGGATCGACAAGCTGATGAAGGAAAGCCTGATGCTGGTCACGGCGCTGGCGCCGACGATCGGCTACGACAACGCCACCAAGGTCGCCAAGACCGCGCACAAGAACGGCACGACGCTGCGCGAGGAGGCGATCGCACTCGGATTCGTCGACGGCGAGACCTTCGACCGCATCGTGCGGCCGGAGAAGATGATTGGCCCGGAGGACTGAGCGAGACCATGACCCAGATCGTCAACCTTCGCACCGAGCGCAAGCGGCGCGAGAAGGCGAGGGAGCGCGCCAAGGCGGCGGAAAACGCCGCGCGCTTCGGCCGCACGAAGGCATTGAAGGCGCTCGAGCAGACACGCGCCGACCAAGCCGAGGCACATATCGAGGCGCATCGGCTGGAACCGAAGTGATCACCGTCACTCGATGACGCGGAACACTTCCCAATAGCTCGAACCCGAGACGATCAGCGGTTCGAGCTTTTCGCCCCACTCGGCATGGCCCGGCACCTTGGCGATCTTCGCGAAGATCTCCTCCAGTTCGGCGAGGTCGCGGATGGGCAGGTCCATCTGCAGTTCGGCCTCGCGCGCGCCGACCGAACCGGTGATGAGCCTTTGCCTGCCCACCTCGATGCCGGCCTTGGCGCCGATCTCGCGCTCCCATTTGTGAAGATGCTCGATAGCCTTCTGCTTGAGCCCGAAGCGGGCTTGAATATGCCAACGTGCAATCATCATGGTGAACCTCCTACCCCCCGTTGCAAAAGCACCGCCCGGTAGTCGCTTCGCCAGTTGAGATCACGGCCCCCGCCTCGCTCACAGGCTAGCATTCGGGTCGGAACGCGACAATCCGGCTTCGACTTGCCCGCTGTCCGGGCGCGCGCTAGCCTCGCCG
>JBFKMA010000119.1:0-6871 GCA_041630175.1 Albidovulum sp. | reverse complement strand
TCCAGTGGGGCTCGAAGCGCACCGGGCCGGATCTGGCGCGGGTCGGCGGCCGCTATTCGGACGAGTGGCATGTCGACCACCTGACCGACCCGCAATCGGTGGTGCCGGAATCGGTGATGCCGAAATACGGCTTCCTCTCGAACCGGCTGATCGAGCCCGACCATATCGGGGACCGGCTCGCGACCGACGCGATGGTCGGCGTGCCCTATACCTCGGAGATGATCGAGCTCGCGAAGGCCGACTTCGCCGCGCAGGCCGATCCGGACGCCGATACCGACGACCTGATCGAGCGTTATCCGGGCGCCGTCGTGTCGAACTTCGATGGCCAGAGCGGCATCACCGAGATGGATGCGCTCGTCGCCTATCTGCAGGTGCTGGGCACGATGGTCGACTTCACGACCTTCCAGCCCGACCCGAACCGCTGAGGAGGGGATGATGGACAGCTATTCGCTTCTCAGGCAATTCGCCGACAGCTGGGCGCTTCTGGCGCTGGTCGCGGTGTTCCTCGGCGTCGTGGTCTGGGCCTTCCGGCCCGGATCGCGCAGCCTTCACCGCGATGTCGCCAACATCCCCTTCCGGCATGACGACAAACCCGCCCCGGCGGAGGAGCCCAGCAAATGAGCAAGAAACCGATCAAGCAAAAGGCCGATCCGGACACGACGGGCCATGAATGGGACGGCATCCAGGAATGGGACAACCCGATGCCGCGCTGGTGGCTCTGGACCTTCTACGCCACGATCATCTGGGGCATCGCCTACACGATCGCCTATCCGGCCTGGCCGCTCGTCAGCTCCGCCACGCAGGGCCTGCTCGGCCAGGACACCCGCGCCGACGTGGCGGCCGAGATCCAGCGCTTCGAGGAAGCCAACGGACCGGTCGAGGCAAAGCTGGTCGCGACGGATCTGGCCGCGATCCCGGAGGATCCGGAACTCGTCAACTACACGATGAACGCCGGTGGCGCGGTCTTCCGCACCTGGTGCGCGCAGTGCCACGGCTCGGGTGCGGCGGGGGCCAAGGGCTATCCGAACCTTCTCGACAACGACTGGCTCTGGGGCGGCACGATCGAGGACATCCACACCACGATCAGCCACGGCATCCGCAATACCGAGGATCCCGACGCGCGCTATTCGGAAATGCCGCGCTTCGGCGCCGACGAGCTTCTGGAACCCGAGCAGATCGACCAGGTCGTGCAGTACGTCCTGAAGATCTCTGGCCAAGACCACGACGCGGGCCTCGCCGCCGAAGGTGCCACGGTCTTCGCCGACAACTGCTCGTCCTGCCATGCCGAGGACGGCACCGGCGACCGGGCGCAGGGCGCGCCGAACCTCACCGACGCGATCTGGCTCTATGGCGGCGATGTCGAGGCCGTCACCGAATCGGTGGCGAATGCCCGCTTCGGCGTGATGCCCTCCTGGACCGAGCGCCTCAGCGAGGCCGAGATCCGCGCGGTCGCGGCCTGGGTCCACAGCCGCGGCGGCGGCGAGTAACCCCGCGAAATCCGACGACGCAAAGGGGGCCGATCGGCCCCCTTTTCTCATGCGCCCGGCGCCGCCAGTGCCGAGGGCCCGAGGTTGTTTGACTTACGTCAAGGCGCGAGGCAGCGATTCGGGTCATTCATGGCATGAACTGGGCACCCTGACCCAGTCCAAGCATCGGCGCCCCATCCTGTTCGCGCGTTTCCTGGGGGCGCCGGTGCTTGACCCTTCTCCGGCCTAGCCCATGGCTTCGGAATTCGCGCCCCTTTCGCGGGCGCGTTTCGCATCCACCCGCACCACCCAGTTGGCCAATCCCGCGCCGACCGCGCAGTAGAGCGCGCCGGCGGCAAGGACCAACTCGCCCGGAACCGGACCGATATCGGCGCGGCCGACGAAATCCTCCCAGTTCCCGACCGGGACGGGATGGATCACGAGCTTGCCGACATAGGCCAGCATCTGGATCACGAGGATCCACAGATAGTTGCGCCGCACCCGCCGCGCCAGCGCGGTCATGAAGCCGATGTGGTAGACCGGGCGCAGGTAATCGTTGGCGAGAACGCCGTTCCAGCCGTCTTCCGTATACAGGTCGCCGCCGATCAGCATCGGCGCGTAGAAATGCTTTTCGATCCAGCGCGCCCGCGCACGCCAGACGTTGAAATAACGGTAGCGCCGCGCTTCGAGCACGAGGAACAAGAGGATCAGGACGCCGACGATCAGCAGCGGGATCGGCGAGGCGCCCGGCGAGGAGAACGCGATCGACAGCGCCACGCCGAGCGTCACCACCGCCCAGTTCGTCGTGGTGTCGAGCCGCGTGCGCCAGATCGTCGAGCGGTAGACCTCGGCCCGGTAGAGATGGGCGATCGCGCCAATCTCTTCGGCGGAGAACTCGCCCAGCTGGCCGGCCTGGCGTTTTTCGGACATGTCTCGCTCCCGTCCCGCGGCGGCCGCGCCGGTCGCCGCGGTTTTCCTCTGCCAATTCAGCGCTTCCGAGCGGCGCGGGGCAAGGGCTCAGTTGCAGGATTTCCCGACAAAGTCCGCATAATCGGCCGGATAGCGGCCGATATCGAGGATCCAGGCCACCCGGTCCTCGCTCCAGCCGTTCACGTAGGACCACACGACCTCGCCCTCCGGCGTCACCTCGAAGGCGCGGCCGGCATCGGTCTCGGCGATGAGCAGATTGCCGTTGGCGAGGCGCTCGTGCTTGCCGCGGTAGGGCGTGTAGAACGGGTTGCGCTCGTCGCCGCGGTAGAGCGTGCCGAGCGCCCCGCTGCCCGGCTCGATCGAAAGGATCCGGCTGCCGCCATGCGGGCCGGGATAGCCGTCAGGCGCGCCGAGCGAGGCGAGCGTACGGTTGTCGAGAACCGAGATCGTGCCGTCGGGCTGGAAATCGGGGTCGTGCTGGCCGATCGTCGGCCCGGCGGAGACCCATTTCACCTCATGGGTCTTTCCATCGAGCACCCAGAGCTGGTTGAGGTTGCGCGAGGAGAGCAGCAGGTCGCCCGCGCGGAACATCGGGAAGGCGGGGGCGAGATCGCTGCTCAGCACCTCGACGTCGTTGAGATGCACGACATCCTCGCGCAGCCGGTAGATATCCTGGATCAGCCCGATCCGGTCGGATTTCCTGAGCGCCTCGACGAGGTCGATCTCGGACAGCTTGCGCCCCGTTTCGGGATCGAAGGCGCCGATCCGGTCGAGCCTGAACGCGGTGTTGCCAAAGGCGCGGTCGCGGTATTGCGGGCCCGAGATCGGGGCCCAGAGCACGCCTTGCTCGTCCGCGAAGATCGAGTGGTGCGGGCGGTCCTCGTTCATCCACTCGATGCGGCCGCAGGCGTCGAAGCGCACCATGCCGCGGCCGTCGAGATTGGCGATCACCTCGCCGCCGGGATAGAGCAGCGCGCCGTGGATCAGCGCGTGGTAGCGGTGCTGCATCTTCTCCGGCGCGATGGCGAAGAAGTCGATCGGCCAGTCGTAGAGGATCTGCCCGTCCGGTCCGAAGAGCCGGAAGCCCAGCCTCTGGCCGAACAGGCCCGAAACGAAGGTCACACCGGGCGCCATCGCCGCGGGCCGGGCGACGACGACGCCGTCGCCTGCGTGGACGCGCCGGCTGAGATGCTGGTCCGGCGTGCTCTTCAGCGCCGCCACGGCCAGCGCCTTCATCTCGCCGGCCGAGCTGATCACCGACCTGAGTTGCTTCGCCGGCGGCCAGGACTGGACGCCGAGCACCAGGCCGAGCATGAAGACGAGAAACAGCGCCGCCGCGGCGGCGCCGATGGCCGTGCCTTTTCCCTGTTCGCCTCCGCTCCGCATCCGTCGGCCCTGACTCCGTCCTCTCGTCCGGGCGGGGTCCGGCCCCTCCCGTGCCGGCGAATCGTGTCGCCGACAGGGCCATCAAAGCGAAAAAACGATGATTTTCTAAGCCCGAAATCGCCCCAGGGTTCCGATTTGACTTTGGGGTGCGGCGAAGTGAAGACTTGATCTGGGTCAAGGCTCGTGTTGAAGCCGGTTGCGATAAGCCGGTCGCGAACAGACGGACATTAGGTCACATGAACGAGATTCAGGATCCCCCGACGCTTTACGCGGCGCGTGAGCCGGTTTTTCCGCGTCGCGTCAGCGGGGCGTTTCGCAATCTGAAATGGGTGATCATGGCGGTCACCCTGGGGATCTACTACATCACGCCCTGGCTGCGCTGGGACCGCGGGCCGAACCTGCCCGACCAGGCGGTTCTGGTCGACATGGCCAACCGCCGCTTCTTCTTCTTCATGATCGAGATCTGGCCGGACGAGTTCTACTTCATCGCCGGGCTTCTGATCATGGCGGGGCTCGGGCTGTTCCTGTTCACCTCGGCGCTCGGCCGGGTCTGGTGTGGCTATGCCTGCCCGCAGACAGTCTGGACCGACCTCTACATCCTCGTCGAGCGCTGGGTCGAGGGCGACCGCAACGCCCGTGTCCGGCTCTGGAACGCGAAATGGGATTTCCGCAAGGTCCGGCTGCGCATGACGAAATGGACGCTGTGGCTCCTGATCGGGCTCGCGACCGGCGGCGCCTGGGTGTTCTACTTCACCGACGCGCCGACCCTGGCGCGCGATCTGGTGACCGGCGACGCCCATCCGATCGCCTACACGACGATGGGGGTCCTGACCCTCACCACCTTCTTCTTCGGCGGCTTCGCGCGCGAGCAGATCTGCATCTATGCCTGCCCCTGGCCGCGGATCCAGGCGGCGATGATCGACGAGGACACGCTGGTCGTGGCCTATCGCGAATGGCGCGGCGAGCCGCGCGGCAAGCTGAAGAAGGGCGAGCTCGACCCCGCCCAGGGCGACTGCATCGACTGCATGGCCTGCGTGAACGTGTGCCCGATGGGGATCGACATCCGCAACGGTCAGCAGCTCGAATGCATCACCTGCGCGCTCTGCATCGACGCCTGCGACGAGGTGATGGACCGGATCGGCAAGCCGCGCGGCCTGATCGGCTACATGGCGCTGAAGGACGAAACCGACGAGCGCGCTGGCGGCGAGCCCAAGAATGTCTGGAAGCACATCTTCCGGCCGCGCACGATCCTCTACACCGCGCTCTGGGCCTCGGTCGGGCTGGCGATGGTGGTGGCGCTCTTCATCCGCTCGCCCATCGACGTGAACGTGACGCCAGAACGCAACCCGCTTTACGTCACCATGGCTGACGGCGCGATCCGCAACACCTACGAACTCAGGCTGCGCAACAAGCATGGCGACGACCGGCCGTTCCGGATATCCATAAGCTCGGACGCCCGCTTCCGGTTGGGGCTGGAGGGCAGCGAGCGGCTCGAAGTGGTCGTGCCCGCAGATTCGACGCTGACCCAGCGGCTCTACGTGACGGCACCGGCCGGAACCTCGGGGGCGAAAGCGGAACGCACCGCGATCCGGCTCTGGATCGCCGACGCGGCCAGCTCCGACCGGGTCAATGTCGATACCGTGTTCAACGGGACGGGGAACTGAGATGAAGGGTGAACTCACCGGCCGCAAGGTGTTCCTGATCACCGCCGCCGCCTTCGGCGTGATCATCGCGGTCAACGTGGTGATGGCGGTGCAGGCGGTCAGGACCTTCCCGGGGCTCGAGGTCAAGAACTCCTATGTCGCCTCGCAGAGCTTCGAGGCCGAGCGCGCCGCGCAGGAGGCCCTCGGCTGGACGCTGACCGAGGCCTATGCGGATGGCGAGCTGAGGCTGTCGTTCCGCGACGGCGCCGGGCTGCCGGTGCGGGTCGCCGGGCTTTCGGCCACGGTCGGACGCACCACGGGCGCGGCCGACGATCTGAAGCCCGAATTCGTCTGGCGCAACGGCGACTATATCGCGCCGGCCGATCTCGCGCCCGGCAAGTGGATGATCCTCCTCGAAGCCCATGCCGCCGACGGCACCCGCTTCCACCAGCGGATCGACCTCTTTGTGAGGGGCTGATGGCGACGCTCGCGGCCTCCGTCTCGGCCTGCCCGGCCTGCGTCGCCGCCCCCGCGGCGGAACAGCTGGCCGAGGCCCGCGCGGCGCGGGAAAGCGGGCTCGTCCTGTCGCTGCCGACGGCGCATTGCGCGGCCTGCATCTCGGACGTGGAGCGCACCCTGACGGCGATGCCCGGCGTCACCTCGGCGCGCGTCAACCTGACCCTGAAGCGCGTCTCGGTGGCCGCCGTGCCGGAGGTGACCGCCGAGGATCTCATTGCCCGGCTGAAGACCATCGGCTACCCCGCGCATGAGCTCGATCCCGGCCTGCTCTCGGCGACCGAGACCGACAAGCGCGGCCGCGATCTTCTGATGCGGCTCGGCGTCGCCGGCTTCGCGATGATGAACATCATGCTGCTGTCGGTCGCGGTCTGGTCCGGGGCCGAGGCGGCGACGCGCGACCTCTTCCACTGGATCTCGGCCGCGATCGCGCTGCCGACGCTGGCGTTCTCGGGCCAGCCCTTCTTCGCCTCGGCCTGGGCCTCGCTCAAGGCGCGGCGGCTCGGCATGGACGTGCCGATCTCGCTGGCGCTGGTGCTCGCCTCGTCGATCTCGCTCTACGAGACCTTCGCGGGCGGCCATCACGCCTATTTCGACGCCGCCGTCTCGCTCTGCTTCTTCCTGCTCGCGGGCCGCTACCTCGACTACCGCAGCCGCGCCGCCGCGCGTTCGGCCGCCGAGGAACTGACGGCCCTGGAAGTGCCGCGCGCGACGAAAGTCTCCGCCGCGGGCGAGCAGGTCGTGCCGATCGCCGAGCTTGCGGTCGGCGATCTCGTGCGCGTCCGCCCCGGCGGGCGGATGCCGGTCGACGGCATCGTCACCGAGGGCACGTCGGAGATCGACCGTTCGCTCCTCACCGGCGAGACGCTGCCGGTCTGGGCTGGCGAGGGGAGCCCGGTCAGCGCCGGCGAGGTCAACCTGACAGGGCCG
>JBFKMA010000118.1:0-6944 GCA_041630175.1 Albidovulum sp. | reverse complement strand
GAGCTCATCGACGCGATGTCCTCGTGGTGGAGCGTGATCCACGGCCACCGCCACCCGGCGATCATGCAGGCCGTCCACGACCAGCTCGACCGGATGCCGCATGTGATGTTCGGCGGGCTGACGCATGACCCGGCCGTGGATCTCGGGCGCAAGCTGCTGGCGATGGTGCCGCCCGCGCTCACCCGGATCTTCTATTGCGATTCCGGCTCGGTCTCGGTCGAGGTGGCGATGAAGATGGCGGTGCAGTACCAGCATTCCGCCGGCCGGCCCGAGCGCAGCCAGTTCGCCACGATCCGCGGCGGCTATCACGGCGACACCTGGAAGGCGATGAGCGTCTGCGATCCGGTCACCGGGATGCATCACCTCTTCCGCGGCGCGCTTTCGGTGCAGCATTTCGCCGAGCGCCCGCCGCTGCGCCTCGGCGACGACTGGGACGCGGATCCCGAGCGCAACGGCCTTTCCGATCTCGCCCGCGTGGTGGCGGCCAATCGCGACCGGCTCGCGGCGCTGATCCTCGAGCCCGTCGTGCAGGGCGCGGGGGGCATGTATTTCTACCACCCCGAATACCTCAACTGCGCCCGCGCGATCTGCGACGAACACGGGCTCCTCCTGATCTTCGACGAGATCGCCACCGGGTTCGGCCGCGCCGGGCGGCTCTTCGCGACCGGGTTCACGCAAGTCGCGCCGGATATCCTCTGCCTCGGCAAGGCGCTGACCGGCGGCACGATGTCCTTCGCCGCGACGCTCGCGACCGACCGGGTCGCCGAGGTGATCGGCGGCGGCGAGCCGGGGCTCTTCATGCACGGGCCCACCTTCATGGCCAATCCGCTCGCCTGCGCCGCCGCCTGCGCCAGCCTCGACCTTCTGGCGGCGGGCGACTGGGAACACCAGGTGGCCGGCATCGAGGCGCAGCTTCGCACCGAACTCGCTCCGGCGCGCGATCTCCCCGGTGTCGCGGATGTCCGGGTGCTCGGCGCGATCGGCGTCATCGAGATGCACCATGCCGTCAGCGCCGACCGCGCGCACGGGCATTGCCGCGCGCTTGGCGTATTCCTGCGCCCCTTCGGCCGCAACATCTACTGCATGCCGCCCTTCGTCACCGCGCCCGCGGACCTGACGCGGATCACCGATGCGATGCTCGCGCTCGCGCGGGTGCTGTGAGGGCGGGATGGAGGCGATCTGGCTCAGGCGAAAGGCGGGGGCGGAGGCGGTGATCGTCTTCTTCGCCGGCTGGGGCGCGGAGCCCGCGGATGTCGCCCATCTCGGCGGCGACGCCGACGTGCTTTTGGTCCGCGACTACCGCGATCTGGACGCCGATCTGCCCGACCTTTCGGCCTATCGCCGGAAACTGCTCGTCGCCTGGTCCTTCGGCGTCGCCGCCTATGGCCACTGGCAGATGGGGCGCATCGGGGTCTTCGACCGCAGGATCGCGGTGAACGGCACCCTCGCCGCGGTCGACCGCGACAGGGGGATTGCGCCCAAGGTCCTGCAGATGACCATCGACGGGCTGAGCGAGGACGGCTTCCACGCCTTCCGCACCCGCTCGCACGGCGCCGAGCAACCGCGCCGCGCGGTCGATCTGGCGGCGCGGAAGGCGGAGCTCGAGGCGGTCCGCGACCGCGGACCGTCGCCTGACTGCGACTGGGACCGGATCTGGATCGGCACCGGCGACCGGGTCTTTCCCGTGCAGGCCCAGCGCCGCGCCTGGGCGGGGCAGGCGGACCGCATCCAAGAGATCGACGCGCCCCATGCGCCCTTCGCCGGATGGTCGCGCTGGGAGGACCTGCTGTGAGGACCGCCGCGACCGGAACCGGCGGCGCGCGGGACCGCGTCCATGACAGCTTCCGCCGCAGCCTCGGCAGCTATCATGCGAGTGCCGCGGTCCAGGCCCGCATCGCCGGGCGGCTGGCCGAGCTGCTCGCGCAGGCCGGCGCGCCGGACCGCTTCGCCCGCGCGCTCGAATTCGGGGCCGGGACCGGACATCTGACGGACGCGCTCTTGTCGCGGTTCGCGATCGACGACCTCACGCTCAACGACCTCGTGGCCGAATGCCTGCCGCATCTCGCGCCGCTCGTCGCCGCGCGGGTGGCGGCCTGGTCGTTCCTGGCCGGCGCGATCGAAACCGCTCCGCTCGCAGGCAAGTTCGACCTCGTTGCCTCGGCATCGACCGTGCAATGGGTGGCCGATCCGCAGGCATTGCTGGCGCGGCTCGCGGGACTTCTGCGGCCCGGCGGCTGGCTGGCGCTGAGCGGCTTCGGGCCGGGCCAGTTCGCCGAGCTGGCGGCGCTGGGCTCCACCGCCTCGGCGCCGCATTACGCGACCGCGGCGGAATGGGCGGCGCGCCTGCCGGCCGGGCTTCGGCTGATCGCCGCGCGTGAGGAGGAAGAACGGCTCTGGTTCGCGGATCTGCACGCGCTCCTGCGGCATCTGCGCCGCACCGGCGTCAACGGCAATGCCACCGGCGCCTGGACCCGCAGTCAGCTTGCCGCCGTGGAACGGACCTACCGCCAGCTCTATTCCGAGGCCGGAAAGCTGCGGCTGACCTATGCGCCGGTCTATCTCCTGCTGCGGAAAGAAGTCTGACTGCGAGGTCGTCGGCTTGGCCGGCGTCCCGGGAGATTTGCTGATCGCCCTGGTCACATGCTGATCGGCAGAGCGGGCCACATTGCGCGCCGGGCTTGTCGGTTCTCTCCGCGATCGCCGGGGAGGGCCGCAAGTCTGCGTGCGGAATTTCAACCAGGACGTGACGCCCCCCGGAAGCAAGTCAGAACTGCGCACCTGGCCAGTCGAATCGGTGGCCAATGCCTGATCGCTGCGACGATATCGGTTTCTGGAGGGCGCATAGAAAACAGGCATTCACCGCGGGGAAGCACATGAAAGCAGCGCGGAGACCGGAACGGACCGGCCGGATCCATCCGGGCCTTTCCTGATCGGCGGGATTATCGATACATCGCAGCATGACCAAGCGGCTGAAAATCGTCGTGGTGGAGAAGGATCCCGAGCGGGCCCGCATGATCGTCGACGGCCTTCTGGAGCTCGGCGATCATAGTATCCACGTCATCGCCGAAGAAACGGCGCTGGCGCGCAAGGTCGCGGAGCGCAGCCCCGACATCGTGCTGATCGACCTCGCCAACCCGTCGCGCGACATGCTCGAGGAACTCGCGCTCGCGACAAGCCCGCTGGAGCGGCCCGTCGCGATGTTCGTGGACCGCAGCGACCATCAGCTCACCCGCGCCGCGATCGAGGCCGGGGTGTCGGCCTATGTCGTCGGCGGGCTTCAGCGCGAACGGTTGCGGCCGGTCCTCGATGCCGCCGTCGCGCGGTTTCACATGTTCCGGCGCATGCGTGCGGAGCTCGCGGCCACCAAGCGCGCGCTCGAGGAGCGCAAGACCATCGATCGTGCCAAGGGCATCCTGATGAAGGCGCGCGGCATCGACGAGGCGGCGGCCTATACGCTGCTGCGCAAGGCGGCGATGGACCAGGGCCGCAAGCTCTCCGAGGTCGCGGCGGCGATCGTGACCGCATCGGAGCTTCTGTCGTGAGCGGCGCGAGGCTGCGCGCGGGGTTCCTTCCGCTGGTCGATGCGGCGCCACTGATCGTCGCGGCGGAGCTCGGCTACGCCACCGAAGAGGGGATCGCGCTCGACCTGCGCAAGGCGCCGTCGTGGTCGATGGTTCGCGATTGGCTGACGATGGGAGAGGTCGAGGCCGCGCATCTTCTGGCGCCGGTTCCGGTCGCCGCCGCGCTCGGACTCGGCGGCCGGACGGCTTCGCTGGCCGCAGTGATGGTGATGTCGGTGAACGGCACGGTGATCGGCGTGTCGCGGCCCTTGGCCGAGAAGCTGCGCCGCACGGGTCACGAGTTCGATTTCAGCGATGCCGCGGCGGCGGGCCGGGCGCTGATCGGCAGCGCCGATGGGGCCTTGCGGATCGGCGTGCCGTTTCCGTTCTCGATGCAGGCGGAGCTGGTCGGCCACTGGCTTGGCGCACTCGATCCCGCCACCCCGGGCCATGCCGTCATCCAGACGGTGCCGCCACCTCTAATGGCCGAGGCCCTGGCGGCGGGCGAGATCGACGCCTTCTGCGTGGGCGAGCCCTGGGGGTCCATTGCGGTCGAGAAGGGCGCGGGCGAGCTCTTGCTGCCCGGCGCGGCGATCTGGGCCTTCGCGCCGGAAAAGGTGCTCGCCGTGCGGGAGGAATGGAGCGCGGCCGCGCCGCAGCTTCAGGACGGCCTGATCCGCGCGGTCTGGCGCGCCGGGCGCTGGCTTTCGGACCGGAAGAACCACACCGCTGCGAGCGAGATCCTCGCGCGCGAGCGCTATCTCGACACCGCCCCCGAGATCATCGACCGTGCCCTCGGCGGCCGGTTCGTCATCTCGGCGCGCGGCGAGGCGCGGCATTTCCCCGGCTTCGTCGAGTTCCATGAAGGCGGCGCCAACTTCCCCTGGCGGTCACAGGCGGCCTGGATCGGGCGCGGGCTCGCCGCCCGGGCCGGCCTGCCCGAGCGCCGCGCGATGGCGGCCGCGCGCGGGGTCTTTCGCAGCGATCTCTATCGCCGCGCCATGGCCGGCACCGGCGCCGCGTTGCCGACCGCATCGGCCAAGGTGGAGGGGGCGGTTACGGCCGATCTCGCGGTCGCGTCGGAATCGGGCCGCCTGATCCTGCGGCCCGACCGGTTCTTCGATGGCTCGATTTTTGACCCAGGACCCCTCGATTGATTAAGATTTGGGCACTTTCCGCCCAACTCGCCGCGCTGCGGCATTTCATTGCGCATCTGCGGCATTCGGACTTGATAACGAGACCGGGAGCCTTCTTACTGATGTCGTAGCCGGGCAATGGCGTCCGGCGCCGAAAATCTCCCAAGGACCGGGTGATAGAGCAAAGCCGCTCGACCCTCTGCCGCAGGCAGGGTGCGTCAGCGGCTTTTTTGTTGTTCTGCCTCCGCCGCGGCGGAGCCGATCGAAGGAAGAAACGATGAGAATCACCGGAGCCGACACGTCCGCCCATTCTCCCGCACCCGATATCCGTTCCGGACGCGCCCTGGCGATCTCCACCACCGCCTTCACCGTCTGCTTCGCGGTCTGGACCATCTTTTCGATCATCGGCCTGAACATCCGCGAAGAGCTCGGGCTCAGTGAGACCCAGTTCGGCCTGCTGATCGGCATGCCGATCCTCACCGGTTCGCTGGTGCGCATGCCGCTGGGGATCTGGACCGACCGCTTCGGCGGCCGCCTCGTCTACACCGTCACGATGCTTGCCGCCGCGCTTTCGACCTTCCTTCTGTCCCATGCCACGACCTACGCGCAGATGCTGGTCGCGGCACTCGGGGTCGGGCTCGCGGGTGGTTCCTTCGCGGTGGGCGTGGCCTATGTCGCACGGTTCTACCCGGCCAAACGCCAGGGCACGGCGCTCGGCATATTCGGGGTGGGCAATGTGGGTGCCGCAGTCACCAAGTTCGTGGCGCCCTTCGTGATGGTGGCGTTCGGCTGGGAGGCGACGGCGCAGCTTTGGGCTCTGGCGCTCGTCGTCATGGCGCTCGTCTTCTGGTTCGTCGCCGACGACGATCCGGTTGCCCGCGCCCGTCGCAACGGTCAGGTCACGCGCCGCAGCCTCGCCGAGGAATTGGCGCCTTTGCGCAGCCTGCGGGTCTGGCGCTTCTCGCTTTATTACTTCTTCGCCTTCGGCGCCTTCGTCGCGCTGGCTTTGTGGCTGCCGCGCTACGTCATCGGGGTCTACGGCTTCGACGTGAAGACGGCGGGCATGATCGGCGCGGCCTATTCCATCCCGGCCTCGGTCTTCCGGGCCTTCGGCGGGGCGCTGTCCGACAAACTGGGCGCCCGCATGGTGATGTACTGGACCTTCCTTGTCTCGGCCATCGCGACGCTGATCCTGGCGATGCCGCATGGCCAGTTCGTCCCGAGCGGGGTCGACCTGGCCGAACCCGTGCAGGTCGGCATCGCGCCCTGGCTGTTCATCGTGGTCGCCTTCGTGCTCGGCTTCTTCATGAGCCTCGGCAAGGCCGGCGTCTACAAGCACATCCCGGTCTACTATCCCGACCATGTCGGCACGGTCGGCGGCGTGGTCGGCATGATCGGCGGGCTTGGCGGCTTTGTGCTGCCGCTCCTCTTCGGCTGGCTCAAGGACGTCACCGGCCTGTGGTCCAGCTGTTTCATGGCGCTCTTCGTCATCGTCATGGTGTCGCTGGTGTGGATGCATCTCGCCATCCGACGGATGGAGCGCCAGCCGACGATGCTCGCCGCGCAACCCAACCTTTCTTGAGGGCCAAGACATGACCCAGAAGCTCATCGTGATCGGCGCCGGCATGGCCTCGGGCCGCGTGCTGGAGCACCTTTTCGAAGCGGGCGCCGACTATGACGTGACGCTCTTCAACGCCGAGGCGCGCGGCAACTACAACCGGATCATGCTGTCGCCGGTGCTCTCCGGCAACAAGACCTACGAGGACATCGTCACCCATGACGACGCCTGGTATGCGGCGCATGGCGTCACCTGCCGCTTCGGCGAGCATGTCGTGAAGATCGACCGCGCGCGCAAGGTCGTGGTCGGCGAGATGGGCGAGGCGGCCTATGACAAGCTCCTGATCGCCACCGGCTCCGCGCCCTTCATCATCCCGGTCGCGGGCAAGGAGCTTCCGGGCGTCATCAGCTACCGCGACCTCGACGACACCAACGCGATGATCGAGGCGGCCGCGACGGGCGGCCATGCCGTGGTGATCGGCGGCGGGCTTCTCGGGCTTGAAGCCGCGGCGGGGCTAAAGGCCCGCGGCATGGAAGTGACGGTGATCCACCTCATGGGCCACCTGATGGAGCGCCAGCTCGACCCTTCGGCGGGCTATCTCCTGCAGCGCGAGTTGGAGCGGCGCGGCATCAAGGTTCACTGCAAGGGCGCGACCAAGGCCGTGCTCGGCCATGGCCGGGCCGAGGCGGT
>JBFKMA010000117.1:0-6945 GCA_041630175.1 Albidovulum sp. | reverse complement strand
TTCTCGACAGGGCGGCGGTGCGCAATGCGATCATCGGCGTGATCCTGTTCAACGCCGTCGTGCTCGGGCTCGAGACCTCGGAGACCGCGATGGCGCAGGCGGGCGGGCTCCTGATGGCGCTCGACAGCGCCTGCCTCGCGGTCTTCGTCGCCGAGATCGGCGCGAAGCTCTATGCCCGGGGCGGCCGGTTCTTCCGCAACGGCTGGAATCTCTTCGACTTCGCCATCGTCGCGGTGGCGCTCGCGCCGGCGACGCAGGGCTTCGCGGTGCTCAGGGTGCTCAGGATCCTCCGGGTGCTGCGGGTCGTGTCGGTGACGCCGCGGCTGAGGCGCGTGGTCGAAGGCTTCATCTCGGCGCTGCCGGGGATGGGATCGGTGTTCCTCCTGATGGGGATCATCTTCTACATCGCCTCGGTGATGGCGACGAAGCTCTTCGGCGCGAGCTTTCCCGAATGGTTCGGCACGCTCGGCCGGTCGGGCTATTCGCTCTTCCAGATCATGACGCTGGAAAGCTGGTCGATGGGCATCGTGCGGCCGGTGATGGAGGTCCACCCCTGGGCCTGGACGTTCTTCCTGCCCTTCATCCTCGTCACCACCTTCGCGGTGATGAACCTCGTCGTGGGCCTGATCGTCAACTCGATGCAGGAGGCGCATGGCAAGGAGGAGGGGGCGATGACCGATGCCTATCGCGACGAGGTGCTGACCCGGCTCGCGGCGATCGAGGCGAAGCTCGACCACGAGCGGGCGGAGGAGCGCCTCGACCGCGCCGGCTGAGCGCGCTCAGGCGCGCTTCTCGCCGAGCCTCGTGACGCCCAGAACCTCCAGCACCTTCGCCTCGATCTCGTGCGCGTTCATGCCGGCGCTGGCGTACATGTCCTCGGGGCTCGCCTGGTCGATGAAGGTGTCGGGCAGCACCATCGAGCGGAACCGGAAGCCGCGGTCGAAGACGCCTTCCTCGGCCAGGACCTGCGCGACGTGGCTGCCGAAGCCGCCGATGGCGCCCTCCTCGATGGTGATCAGCGCCTCGTGGTCGGCGACGAGCTGCAGGATCAGGTCGCGGTCGAGCGGCTTGGCGAAGCGGGCATCGGCCACGGTGGGCGCGAGGCCGCGCGCCCCGAGCGCCTCGCGCGCCTTCAGCACCTCGGCGAGCCGCGTGCCGAAGGACAAGATCGCGACGCGGCCGCCCTCGGCGACGATGCGGCCCTTTCCGCTCTCCAGCGGCGTGCCGCGTTCCGGCATCTCGACGCCGACGCCCTCGCCGCGCGGATAGCGGAAGGCCGAGGGCCGGTCGTCGATCGCCGCGGCAGTGGCGACCATGTGGACGAGCTCGGCCTCGTCGGCCGCCGCCATCACCACCATGTCGGGCAGATTGGCGAGATAGGCGATGTCGAAGGCGCCGGCATGGGTGGCGCCGTCGGCGCCGACGAGCCCGGCGCGGTCGATGGCGAAGCGCACCGGCAGGCGCTGGATCGCGACGTCGTGCACGACCTGGTCGTAGCCGCGCTGCAGGAAGGTCGAGTAGAGCGCGCAGAACGGCTTCAGCCCCGCCGCCGCGAGTCCGGCCGAGAAGGTCACGGCATGCTGTTCGGCGATGCCGACGTCGAAGCAGCGCTTCGGGAAGCGTTCGGCGAAGAGGTTGAGCCCGGTGCCGTCGGGCATCGCGGCGGTGACGGCGACGATCTTCTCGTCGCGCTCGGCCTCGCGGGTGAGGCTTTCGGCGAAGACCGTGGTGTAGGAGGGCGCGTTCGACGGCGCCTTCTTCTGCTCGCCGGTGATGACGTCGAACTTGGCCGTGGCATGGCCCTTGTCGGCGGCGCGCTCGGCGGGGCCGTAGCCCTTGCCCTTCTTCGTGAGCACATGGACGAGGATCGGGCCGGTGGCGCGGTCATGCACGGTGCGCAGGACCGGCAGCAGCTGGTCGAGGTCATGGCCGTCGATCGGGCCGACATAGGAGAAGCCCAGCTCCTCGAACAGCGTGCCGCCGATGGTCAGGCCCTTCAGCATCTCCTTGGCGCGGCGCGCGCCTTCCTGGAACGGCTCGGGCAGCAGGCTGATCGCGCCCTTGGCGGCGGCCTTCAGCTCCTGGTAGGGCGCGCCGGCATAGAGCCGCGAGAGATAGGCCGACATCGCGCCGACCGGGGGCGCGATCGACATCTCGTTGTCGTTGAGGATGACGAAGAGCCGCTTGTTCAGATGCCCGGCATTGTTCATCGCCTCGTAGGCCATGCCGGCCGACATCGCGCCGTCGCCGATCACCGCCACCGCGTCGCCCGGCTCGCCGCGGAGATCGCGCGCGGCGGCGAAGCCGAGCGCGGCGGAGATCGAGGTCGAGGAATGTGCCGCGCCGAACGGGTCGTAGGGGCTTTCCGAACGCTTGGTGAAGCCCGACAGCCCGTCCTTCTGACGCAAGGTGCGGATCCGGTAGCGGCGCCCGGTGAGGATCTTGTGCGGGTAGCACTGGTGGCCGACATCCCAGATGATCTTGTCGCGCGGCGCGTCGAAGACCGCGTGCAGCGCCACGGTCAGTTCCACCACGCCGAGCCCGGCGCCGAGATGGCCGCCCGTCACCGAGACGGCCGAGATCGTCTCGGCCCGGAGTTCGTCGGCGAGGAGCCGCAGTTCGCGGTCGGTCAGCGCCTTGAGATCGGCGGGAACCGTCACACGGTCGAGCGTCGGGGTCTTCGGTCTGTCACTCACTTGGGCGCCTGCTTCGGATTTCCGGCCGGTTTAGTCGGAATCGGGGCCGGGAACAATCGTCTTGACCGCCGCAGTTCGCACCGCGCCCCGTCAGGCGTCGCGCTCGATCACGAAGCGCGCGGCCTGGCGCAGCGCCTCGGCCTTGTCGCCGTAGGGCGCGAGCGCCGCCTCGGCCTCGGCCACGAGGTCGCGGGCGCGGGCCTTGGCGCCGTGAAGGCCCAGCAGCGAGACGAAGGTGGCCTTGTTCGCCCCGGCATCCTTGCCGAGCTTCTTGCCGGCCTTCTCCGGGTCGCCTTCGACGTCGAGGATGTCGTCGGCGATCTGGAAGGCAAGGCCGAGCGCCCTGGCATAGGTGGCGAGCGGCGCGCGGTCGGCGCCGGCGAGGATCGCGCCGGCGGTCGCGGCGAAGGCGATCAGCGCCCCGGTCTTGCCGGCCTGGAGCGCGGTGATCTCCACGAGCGTCAGCGGCCGCGGCGCGGTCTCGGCCGCGATGTCGAGCGCCTGGCCGAGCACCATGCCCTCGGCCCCCGAGGCGAGCGCGAGCGCCCGGACAAGCTCCACCCGCCGCTCGGCGGGGCCGAGTGCGGGGTCGCAGCAAAGCTCGAAGGCCAGCGTCTGCAGGGCGTCGCCGGCGAGGATCGCGGTGGCCTCGTCCCACTGCACATGGACCGTCGGCTGGCCGCGGCGCAGGTCGTCGTCGTCCATCGCCGGCAGGTCGTCATGCACAAGCGAATAGGCATGGAGCGCCTCGACCGCCGCCGCCGCGGGCATCGCCCGCGCGGCCGCGATGCCGTGCAGGGCGGCGCTTTCGAGCACGAGGAAGGCGCGCAGCCGCTTGCCGCCCGTGGCGGCATAGCGCATGGCGTGGACCAGCGGCAGTTCGGCGCGCGCCGCCAAGGCGGCGTCGAGCGCGGCCTGAACGCCCGCCTGCGCCGTTTTCAGACGTTCTGGGAACACTTACAGCCCTTCGACCGGGGTGATGCCGTTGGGCGCGCCGTCGGGGCCGAGCGTGATCTTCGCCACCTTCTCCTCGGCCTCCTTCAGCTTCTTCTCGCAATGCGCCTTGAGCCTGGCGCCCTGCTCGTAGAGCGCGATCGACTTCTCGAGCTCGACATTGCCCGATTCGAGGTCGCGCACGACGCCTTCCAGCGCCTTCATCGCCTCTTCGAAACTCATCTTGGCAATGTCGCTCATCCGCTCCGCTCCATCAGCACTTTCACATGCGCGGCGACCGAAGCACCCAGCGCGGCGAGATCATATCCACCTTCGAGAGAGGAGACCACCCGGCCTTCGCAGCAATCCTCGGCGAGATCGCAGATCGCGTGGGTGATCCAGCCGTAATCCGCCTCGGTCCAGTTGAGCCCGCCCAGGGGATCGTCGCGATGGGCGTCGAAACCGGCCGAGACGAGGATCAGTTCGGGCGCGAAATCGGCGACCCGGGCCAGCGCCGGCTCCCAGACCGCGCGCATCTCGTGCCCGCCGGTGCCGGGGGCGAGCGGCAGGTTGACGATCTGGCCATGCGCGCCGGTCTCATCGGCGGCGCCGGTGCCCGGATAGAGCGGCATCTGGTGCGAGGAGACGAACATCGCGCGCGGTTCGTCCCAGAGCAAGTCCTGGGTGCCGTTGCCGTGATGGACGTCGAAATCGAGGACCGCGACACGCGACAGCCCGTGATGGTCAAGCGCGTATTTCGCCGCGATGGCGACGGTGCCGAGAAGGCAGAAGCCCATCGCGCGGGCGCGTTCGGCATGGTGGCCGGGCGGGCGCATGGCGACAAAGGCGCTGCGCGCCTCGCCGGCGAGCACCGCATCGACCGCCGCCTCGGCGCCGCCGACCGCGCGGAACGCGGCCTCGAGCGAGGTCGGCGCCATGAACGTGTCGGGGTCGAGTGGCGTCCAGCCCTCGTCGGGCAGGGCGGTGCGGATCGCCTTCAGATAGGTCTCGGCATGGCCGCGCAGCGCCTCGGCCTCAGGGGCCGCGGGCGCGGTGCGGCGGACGAGGTCCGCGAAGTCCGGCGCCCGGAGCGCCGCGAAGATCGCCTCGAGCCGCTCGACCCGTTCGGGATGGCCCGCCGGCGTGACATGCGACAGCCCGGTGTCGTGGGTCAGGAACAGTGTGCTCAAATCGGCCCTTTCACCTTGGTTCGGTCGCGCCAGCCGCGCCACCGGCCGGCCTCACTCGGGCGCCAGCATGTAGCCCGCGCCGCGCACCGTCTGCAGGTAGCGCGGCTGCTTCGGATCGGTTTCGAACTTGCGCCGGAGCCGGGTGATCTGCACGTCCACCGCGCGTTCCTGCGCCTGCCCGGACTCGCCGCGTCCGCTGGCGCGGCCGAGATCCTCGACGAGTTCGGTGCGGCTCACCGGCTCGCCGGTGCGGGCGGCGAAGATCCGCATCAGCGCGGCCTCGGTCGCCGTCAGCCGCACCAGGCTGTCGCCGCGCCACATCTCGCCGCGATCGACGTCGTAGCGCACCGGGCCGAGATGCAGCACCTTCGGCGCCTTCGGCTCCGCCACCACCGGGCTGCGGCGCAGGATCGCGTTGATGCGCAAGAGGAGTTCCTTCGGCTCGAAGGGCTTGGCGAGGTAGTCGTCCGCCCCGGCTTCGAGCCCGGCGATGCGGTCGGCGGTCTCGCCCTTCGCGGTCAGGAGCAGGATCGGCGTCTTCATCGTCCGGCGCAACTCGCGCGTCAGGCTCACCCCGTCCTCGCCCGGCATCATCACGTCCATCACGATGAGGTCGAAGTCGAGACCGGCGAGAAGCCGCCGCGCATGCGCCGCGTCGCGCGCCGCCGTCACCCAAAAGCCGTTGCGGATCAGGAATTTCTGCAACAGCCCGCGGATGCGTTCGTCGTCGTCGACGATCAGGAGGTGGATCTCGGCCAGTTCGTTCATGACGCGGTGTCCCTCATCGACTGGTAATGGTGGCGGAGATCGGGGTCCATCATGGCTTCGAGCACCTGCCGGAATCCCGCCACCGCCGCGGGGCCCGCGGCGCGGTAGGCCGCGCGCATCCGCGCCCGCTGGGCGTCGGACAGCTCGCGCTCCAGCTCGGCGCCCTTCGCGGTGAGAAAGAGGTTGCGCTCGCGCTTGTCGCGGCGGCCGATGCGGGCCTCGACGAGCCCGTCCTCCACCAGCGTCCTGAGCACCCGGTTGAGCGATTGTTTGGTCACGCCGAGCATGGTCAGCAGCGTGTTGACGGTGAGCCCGGGCTGGCGGTTGATGAAATGGATCGCCCGGTGATGGGCGCGGCCGTATTCGTAGTTCTCGAGAATCCGGTCGGGATCCGAGGTGAAGGCGCGATAGGCGAAGAACATCGCCTCGATGCCCTTGCGGAGCTGTTCGTCGGTCAGGAACAGCAGGCTTTCGCCGCCATGCGTTCCCGTGCTGCTCGCAACCATGCCGAAGATCCCCTCGTTCGCCAGCCCGTCCCCGTGGCCTGCATTTTATGTCAGCCATGTTGACTTTCCAAGAATCAATTGCTAGCGGTGGCGCGAAATCGCGAAACATTATGTCCGAACCGGACCTAATCAGCGCAATATATGGAAATGGGCGGCGCCCGAGGAGGATGTAATGGCTGGGGCCTATGACGATCGCGACGGCAAGATCTGGATCGACGGCAAGCTGGTGGAATGGCGCGACGCCAAGGTCCATATCCTGACCCACGCGCTGCACTACGCCTCCTCGGTCTTCGAGGGCGAGCGCTGCTACAACGGCAAGATCTTCAAGAGCCGCGAGCATTCGGCGCGGCTGCTGCGCTCGGGTGAGCTTCTCGACATGCCGATCCCCTATTCGGTCGACGAGATCGAGGCCGCGAAGGAAGCGGTGCTGAAGGCCAATGGCTGGGACAATGCCTATGTGCGCGCGCTCGCCTGGCGCGGCGCGGGCGAGGATATGGGCGTCGCCTCGAAGCGCAACCCGGTGCGGCTTGCCGTCGCGGCCTGGGAATGGGGCAACTATTACGGCGACGCCAAGATGAAGGGCGCCAAGCTCGACATCGCCAAGTGGCGGCGGCCGGACCCGGCGACAATCCCCTGCGAGGCGAAGGCCGCCGGCCTCTACATGATCTGCACGATGTCGAAGCACGCCGCCGAGGCCAAGGGCTGCTCGGACGCGATGATGTACGACTATCGCGGCTACGTCGCCGAGGCGACCGGCGCCAACATCTTCTTCGTCAAGGACGGCGAGGTGCACACGCCGAAGCCCGACTGCTTCCTCAACGGCCTCACCCGGCAGACCGTGATCGGCATGCT
>JBFKMA010000116.1:0-6959 GCA_041630175.1 Albidovulum sp. | reverse complement strand
TGCTCTACATGCCGATCCCGCCCGCCTCGGACCGCCACCTGCGAGACTGGCTGGCGGGGCTGGGCGGGGGCGGGCTCGTCGAGGATTTCACGCAAAAGACGCTCCGGGCCTGGAAGCGCAAGGCGCCCAGCCATCGCAGCTTCGCGGTGCTGCGCCACCCGCTCGCGCGGGCGAACGACATCTTCGCCGCGGTTCTCGCGCGCGCGGGCTTGGCCGATCTGCGCCGCGCGCTGCGCGAGCATTACGGCGTGGCGCTGCCCCCCGACGAGGCGCTCGGGCAGATGGGTGTGGCGGAATACCGCGCCGCGCTTCTGGCCTTCCTTGGGTTTCTCAAGGTCAACCTCAACGGCCAGACGCCATTCCGGCAGGACCTTCTCTGGGCCAGCCAATCCGCGATCGTGCAGGGCTTCGCGCTATTCGCGCCGCCCGATCTTCTGTGCCGCGAGGAGCGTCTGGCCGAGGACCTCGCCTATCTCGCCCGCGCGGCGGGGCTGGAGGCGGAGCCTCCGGCGGCCACGGCCGAGAGCGCCGCGCCGGTGCCGCTCGAGGCGATCCATGACGAGGAACTGGAAGTCGCGGCCCGCGACGCCTATCCGCGCGACTATGTCAGCTTCGGTTTCGGGCGCTGGAAGCGCCCGATCTGAGCGGCGCGGTCACGCCGCCTGGCTCGAACGCGCCTCGGTCAGCACGGCATGCAGCGCCGCCGGATCGGCATTGGCCCGCAGCTTTCCGCAGATGGCGGCGTCGCGCATCGTCCGTGAGACGAGCGCGAGCGCCTTGAGATGCTCGACCCCGGAATCCTTCGGCGCGAAGAGCGCGAAGACGAGGTCGACGGGCTGCCGGTCCACCGAGTCGAAGTCCAGGGGCTTTTCGAGCCGCAGGAACACGCCCACGACGCGGTCGAGCCCGTCGAGCCGGGCATGCGGCAGCGCCACGCCGTGGCCGACGCCCGTCGGACCGAGGCTTTCACGTTCCTGCAGCGCATCGACCGTTTCGGAAGCGTTCAGCCCGTAGACGGCCTGCGTGATCTCGCCCAGGTCCTGGAACAGCCGTTTCTTGCTGGTGGCATGACCGATGACCCGGACCGCTGCCGGCTTCAAGAGACTCGAAAGTTCCATTTGCCCTTACTGTTTCCGCACCGGCGGACCGATGCATTATCTGCCGGCCGATGTGTCGATCCAGCCCACGTTCCCGTCGTCGCGGCGGTGGACCACACTGACCCCGCCGTTCTTCTCGTTGCGGAAGACCAGAAGCGGAGCTCCGGCCAGTTCCATCTGCATCACCGCCTCACCGACCGAGAGCGATGGAATCTGCGTCTCCATCTCGGCGATGATCATCGGCTGCAGACTTTCGGGCTCAGAATCCGCCGTTCCGCCATTCGCGGCGAGCACATACATGGGCGCGCCGGCGAATTCAACCGGGCCCGTCCGATCGCGATGATGATCCCTGAGGCGGCGCTTGTAGCGGCGCAGCTGCTTGTCCATCCGCTCGCGGCAGCCCTCGAAGGCGGCGTAGATTTCGGTCGCCTGGCCTTTCGCGGTCGCGGTGAGGCCGGTCGAAAGGTGCACCGTCGCCTCGCAGCTGTATTCGTGCGCGTCGCGGGCGAAGATCACGGTCGCATCGGTCGGGCGTTGCGAATACTTCTCAACCGTCTCGGCCAGTTCGGACCTGACATGGGTCTGAAGCGCGTCGCCCACGTCAATCTGCCTGCCACTGATCCTGTAACGCATGACACCTCCTTTATTGGTCCTTTTATGGGTGATTCTTGCCAGCGGGCTTATCCTTGAGAGGAATCGCGCCCCGCTGGATTGATTCCGGGCTACTTCGCCTTGTGCGCGCCGCGCGGCTGGTGCTCCGTGAAAGGCTTCCGATGTCTTCGCCCGAACGATGAGGGTATGCGCATGCATTTGCGATATTTGGCGACAGTTCTGCGGGCGATGTCAACGCCCTCTTTCCTGAGTTGTGCGCAGATCGCCTCGTCCGCAAGAGGCGCGGCGGCCGATTCGGCCGCGATGAGTTCACGAATGCGTCGCTGGACGTCGAAGGGCGACACGCCGCGATCCGCGCCGGGAAGTGCCCGCGCGAAGAAAAGCGACAAGGGATAGAGCCGGTTATCGGCCAGCATCGCCTTTCCCGAAAGCGCCCGGCCGAGCGTCGAGGGATGCATCGCGAGCGCCGCGGCGGCCTCGGCGCGCGTGACCGGGGCGATCGTCGCGTGATCGCCGAGAAAGAACGCCGACTGGACCGAGGCGATGTAGTTGCCGATTCGCAAGAGCGTCTCGGCCCGCGCCGAAAGCCCCGCGGCGAAGCGTCCTGCCCGCTCGAACATGTCGCGCAACCCGGCGGTGCCGAGCGTGGCGCGCTCGACCTCCATCACCGCGACGCCGGGCACCGCCTGCGGCAGGAGCGAAACGCCGATCCGGCCATTCGGGTCGCGCTCGATCACGAGTTCGGGCACCGTCACCGACACCCAGTCGGCATCCGCGGCGACCGGCGCCGAGGACAGGCCCCGCATCAGCGCGGCGATCTGCTCGAGCCGGGCACGGTCCACGGCCAGGTCGCGGCCGAGCCGGTCCCAGCGCTCTTGCGCGAAATCGTCGAGCCGCGCCGCGGCGGCGCGGGCCAGGGCGCGGTCAATCCCGGCGTCGAAGAGCTGCAGTTCCACGCATTCGGCCAGAGTGCGCGCGCCGATCCCCGAGGGCTCGCAGCGATGCAGCGCCGCGAGACCGTCCTGAAGCACCTCCTCGGGCAGCCCGGTCCGCTCGGCGATCTCGTCGAGCGGCTCGTCCAGGTAGCCGTCCTCGCGCAGCTCGCCGATGAGATAGAGCGCGGCCGCCTCGGTGACCGGGTCGAGCTTCTGCATCGCGATCTGGTGGCCGAGGCTGTCGGCGAGGCTCCTCGGCGCCGCCGCGGTGGCCAGCGCGTAGTCGTAGGCCGAGCGGCCGCCTGCGGTCGGATCGACGATCAGGAACGGGTTCTCGGCGGCCTCGCGGGCGACCGTGTCGGCCAGCGACAAGGTCGGCAGACGCAGGAGCGCGAGCGACTGGCGGATCTGCGGCGTCAGCGCCAGCCGCTGCTGCTGCCTCAGGCCGATCCGCGCGTTCAGCGCCATGCCGCGCCCGCCCGGTCAGGAGATGCGGAAGCTCTGGCCCAGATAGACCCGGCGGACATTCTCATCGCGCACGACCTCCTCGGCGGTGCCGCTCATCAGCACCGCGCCGTCATGCAGGATATAGGCGCGATCGACGATTTCCAGCGTTTCGCGGACGTTGTGATCGGTGATCAGCACGCCGATGCCGCGCGCCTTGAGATCGTGGACGAGGCCGCGGATATCGCCCACCGAGATCGGATCGACCCCGGCGAAGGGCTCGTCGAGCAGGAGGTATTTCGGCTTCGCCGCGAGGCAGCGGGCGATCTCCACCCGCCGGCGCTCGCCGCCCGACAGCGCCAGCGCCGGGGCGCGGCGCAGATGGGTGATCGAGAACTCCGACAGCAGTTCCTCGACCTGTTCGCGGCGCTTGTGGATGTCGCGCTCGGTGATCTCCAGGACGGCAAGGATGTTGTCCTCGACCGAGAGCCCGCGGAAGATCGAGACCTCCTGCGGCAGGTAGCCGATGCCGAGCCGGGCGCGGCGATACATCGGCAGGCCGGTGACGTCGCGGCCGTCGATCGTGACCTGGCCGGCATCCGGGGCGATGAGCCCGGCGATGTTGTAAAAGCAGGTGGTCTTGCCCGAGCCGTTGGGGCCGAGGAGCGCCACCACCTCGCCGCGCGCGAGGTCGAGCGACACGTCGCGGATCACCGGGCGGCGGCGATAGGCCTTGCGCAGGTTGCGCACGCGCAGGCCGGCGCTGCCTTCGGCCACGATGAGTTCGGGGCGCGGCGTCATCGGTCGCCCCCCGGCTGCAGGACAGTGCGGACCCGGCCCTCCATGCGCCCGGTCCCGGTCGCGAGATCGACGACCAGCTTCTCGCCCGACAGCGTGTTGCCGCCCTGGGTCAGCAGGACGCTTCCGGTCATGACCACCTCGCCGGTGTCGACGGTATAGACCGCCTCCTCCGCCTCGGCCGCCTCGGCGCCGCTGACCAGCGTCACGCCGCCCTTCGCGTGCAGGCGCTCGATCCGGCTCTGGTCCCCGGTGCGGTATTCGACCCTGACCTCCTCGGCCGACAGGCGCATCTCGCCCTGTCCGACCAGGACATTGCCGACGAAGATCGCGGTGCCGTCGGTCTGGCTGACTGTGAGCGTGTCGGCCGTCACCTCGACCGGGAGCCCGGTATCCGTGCGGATGCCGCCGAAATTCACCCCGGCGCCCTGGCCGGAGGCCGGCAACGGCAGGACGGCCGCCAGGGCCAGGCTGGCCGTCAGGGCGCGGAGATGGGTCGGCATGCGGGGTCCTTCACTTCACCGGCTCGTATATCAGCTTCACGCCCTTGTTGAAAACCAGAACGTAGCCGTCCGTCCCGGCGCCGCCATGGCTGATCTCCATGCCTCCGGCATCGATCGTGCCATAGGGTGCCTCGGCCCGGACCGCGCCATCCGAGACAAGCTCGGTCTGGTCCAGCGCGCTGTCAAGGCCGGCGGTGGTCATCCGGTAGCCGGTCGAGGTCACGATTTCGACACCGCCCGACAGCGCCATCCGGCCGGCCTCCCGGTCGATGAGCCCCGCGGCCGCCGTCAGGTCGATGCGCAGTCCGTCCTCGGCCTCGTAGGCCGCCACGAGGTTCTCGGCGCTGGCGCCGCCGGCCGCGCTGTTCGGCCGCGCGGTCGAGGCGGCGATGCTCAGGGCGGCGCCGTCGTCGGTCACGCTGAAATATTCCGGTTCGGTCAGACGCTGCTCGCGGACCAGCGCGTCGACATCGACCTCGGCAAAGGGCAGGGCACCCTCGGTGCCGATCCGGCGCGAGAACAGGAACAAGGTGGAGAGGATCACCAGCGCCGCCAACGGCAGCGCGATCTTCACCCAGTAGATCACCCGCGAATAGACGTTGGCTTGGCCGGCCATCGCCTCAGACCACGCCCGCGCGCAGGCAGTCGTGGATATGCAGGAGGCCGACCGCCCGGCCGGTGCCGGCCTCGACCGCGAAGAGACAGGTGATCTTCTTGTCCTGCATCAGCGCCACCGCCCTCTCGGCGACCGAATCCGGCTCGATCGTGCGGGGATCGTGGGTCATCACCTCGACGGCTTTGTGGTCGAGCAGCCCGGCCATGTGGCGGCGCAGGTCGCCGTCGGTGACAATGCCCATCAGCCGCCCCTCCGCGCCGGTGACGCCGACGACGCCGAAGCCCTTCTGGCTCATCACCAGCAGCGCCTCGCTCATCGGCGTGTCCTCCGGCACCAGCGGCAGCGCCGCGCCCGAATGCATGAGGTCGGCCACCTTCAGAAGCCGCGCGCCAAGCTTGCCGCCGGGGTGGAAGGTGCGGAAATGCTCGGGCGTGAAGCGGCGATGCTCCATCAGCGCCACGCCGAGCGCGTCGCCGAGCGCGAGCGTCATCGTCGTCGAGGTCGTGGGCACGATGCCGGTGCCGCAGGCCTCCTCGGCGGCGGGCAGCACGATCGCGACGTCCGCCTGCCTGAGCAGGGTCGAACCCGGCCGGCTCGCCACCCCGATCAGCGGGATCGAGAAGCGGCGGGTGTGGGCGATGATGTCGGACAGCTCCGGCGTCTCGCCCGAGTTTGACAGCACCAGCGCCACGTCGGCCTCGGTCACCATGCCGAGATCGCCGTGGCTCGCCTCGGCGGGGTGGACGAATTGCGCGGGGGTGCCGGTCGAGGCCAGCGTCGCGGCGATCTTGCGGCCGACATGGCCCGACTTGCCCATCCCCGAGACGATGACCCGGCCCCTGGCCTTCAGGATCAGGTCCACCGCGGCCGAGAAGCTCTCGCCCAGGGCGAGAGCGAGCGCGTCGAGCCCGCGCGCCTCGATCTCGATGACGCGGCGGGCGGTGGCAAGGAATGTCTCGGCGTCGGTCATGGCGTCAATGCGTGAAGATGTCGGCGTCGTCGCCCCAGCCCATCAGGTCGAGCGTGGCGCGCGTCGGCAGGAAATCGAAGCAGGCCCGGGCGAGTTCGGTGCGGCCCTCGCGGGCGAGGCGGGCGTCGAGTTCGGCCTTCAGCCGGTGGAGATGGAGGACATCCGAGGCGGCGTAATCGCGCTGCGCCTCGGTCAGCGTCTCGGCACCCCAGTCCGAGGTCTGCTGCTGCTTGGAGACATCGACGCCGACGAGTTCCTGCAACAGGTATTTCAGCCCGTGCCGGTCGGTGAAGGTGCGCACCATCTTCGAGGCGATCTTGGTGCAGTAGACCGGCGCCGTGGTGACGCCGAAGGCGGCCTTCAGCGCGGCGATGTCGAAGCGCCCGAAATGGAAGAGCTTCAGCACCTTCGGATCGGCCAGCATGCGTTCGAGATTGGGCGCGCGGCTCTGCCCCTTGGCGATCTGCACCAGATGGGCGTCGCCGTCGCCGGCCGAGAGCTGCACGACGCAGAGCCGGTCGCGGCGCGGGTCGAGGCCCATCGTCTCGGTGTCGATCGCCACGACCGGGCCGAGATCGAGCCCGTCGGGAAGATCGCCTTGATAAAGATGACACGCCATGCGCTGAACCTCGCTATACTCAACCCGGCAATAAAGCCTGCCGGGCGCGGGCGCAACCCGGCTGCGGCGCCGGGCGGCGCCGCGGGTGGCAAGGAGGCGCCGATGTTCGAATTGCTCAAGATCCTGCATCTGCTGAGCCTCCTTGCCGGCGGCGCGGCCGCGCTCGGCGGCTGGGTGTTGATGCGGCGCGTGGCCGCCTCGGGCCGGCCGCCCGATCCGGTCGTGCGCGAGGCGATGGCGGCGCTCGGCAACATGGGCGTCGGCGCGATCGCGCTGCTGTGGCTCACCGGCTTGCCGATGGCGGCGCTGTCGGGGGCCCTCGCTTCTGGCGGCTGGGCCTTCGCCGCCAAGCTCCTCGCCGCGGC
>JBFKMA010000115.1:0-7002 GCA_041630175.1 Albidovulum sp. | reverse complement strand
GGACCTTGCCATCGTCACCTTCGGCAACGGCACTTACCTGTCGCGGCAGGCCGAGAGGCGACTGGCGGAAGAGGGCGTCAAGGCGCGGGTGGTCGACATGCGCTGGTTGTCGCCGCTGCCCGCCGATGCGCTGGTCGAGGCGGTGACGGGTGCGAAGCGCATCCTCGTGGTCGACGAGACCCGCCGCTCGGGCGGCATTGCCGAGGCGCTGATGGCCCTGTTCACCGAGCGCACGGAGGTGCCGCATGCGCGGCTGACCGCCGAGGACAGCTTCATCGCCACCGGCCCGGCCTATGCGGCGACCATGCCCTCGGCCGACAGCATTTTCGACGCCGCGATGGCGCTGATCGAGGGGGCGAAATGAAGACCGCCGTCGTCATCTGCCCCGGACGGGGCACCTATACCAAGACCGAGCTTGGCTATCTGAAGCGGCATTTCGGCGACCGGGCGCTGCTCGGCGCGTTCGACGCCACGCGGCAGGTGCTGGGGCAGGAAACGCTGTCTGCGCTCGACGGGGCGGCGAGCTATTCGGTCGCCAAGCACACGCGCGGCGACAATGCCTCGGCGCTGATCTATGCCGCAACGCTCGGCGATTTCCGCGCCATCGACGGCGAGAAGATCGAGGTCGTGGCCGTCACCGGCAATTCGATGGGCTGGTATTCGGCGCTGGCCTGCGGCGGCGCGCTGACGGCCGAGGCCGGGTTCGAGGTCGTGAACACGATGGGCACGCTGATGCAGGAGGCGCTGATCGGCGGCCAGCTCATCTATCCCTTCGTGGGCGAGGACTGGTCGCCCGATGCGGGGCGCAAGGCCGAGCTTCTGGCACTCGTGGCCGAGATCGGCGGGCGTCCCGGCCATGTGCTGGCGCTGTCGATCGACCTCGGCGGCCTGCTGGTGCTGGCGGGCAACGAGGACGGGTTGAAAGCGTTCGAGGCCGCGGTTCCGCCGGTGCAGGGTCGGTTCCCGATGCGGCTCGCCAATCACGCGGCGTTCCATTCGGCACTCCAGGCGCCAGTCGCCGAGCGCGGCCGGGCGCGGCTGTCGCCTGATCTCTTCGGCCAGCCGAAGCTGCCGATGATCGACGGGCGGGGGGCTGTCTGGTGGCCCGGCGCCAGCGATACCCACGCGCTCTGGGATTACACGCTTGGGGCTCAGGTCACCGAGACCTACGACTTCACCCATGCGATCAGGATCGCGGCGCGGGAATTCGCGCCCGACCTCTTCATCATCACCGGCCCCGGCACCACGCTCGGCGGGGCGGTCGCCCAGTCGCTGATCCTTTCGGATTGGCGTAACATGGGTTCGAAAAGCGATTTCCAGACACGGCAACGGGCGGAACCGCTCTTGGTCTCCATGGGAATGGATGACCAGCGCGCGACCGTCACCAAGGGAGACTGACATGACCCACGACGAGATCCTCAAGGCCGCGGGCCTGACCAAAGACGAACTGACCGGCGGAACGCTGGCGGTGCAGTCGCCGATCGACGGCACCGAAGTTGCGAAGGTGGCCGAAACCGATCCGGCCGAGATGCCGAAGGTCATCGCCAGGGCGCAGGCGGCGTTCAAGGCCTGGCGGCAGGTGCCGGCCCCGCGCCGCGGCGAGCTGGTGCGGCTTCTGGGCGAGGAACTGCGCGCCGCGAAGGACGAACTCGGCGCGGTGGTGACGCTCGAAGCGGGCAAGATCACCTCCGAGGGCCTCGGCGAAGTGCAGGAGATGATCGACATCTGCGACTTCGCGGTCGGTCTGTCGCGGCAGATCTACGGCCTCACCATCGCCTCCGAGCGTCCCGGCCACCGGATGATGGAGACCTGGCACCCGCTGGGGCCTTGCGCCGTCATCACCGCCTTCAACTT
Source organism: Albidovulum sp. (assembly GCA_041630175.1). GTDB lineage: Bacteria > Pseudomonadota > Alphaproteobacteria > Rhodobacterales > Rhodobacteraceae > Albidovulum. Next base: position 5,148 of record JBFKMA010000115.1, on the reverse strand, counting down.
CCCCGTCGCGGTCTGGTCGTGGAACACGGCGCTTGCGCTCGTCTGCGGCGATCCGGTGATCTGGAAGCCGTCGGAGAAGACCCCGCTGACCGCCATCGCTACGATGAAGATCATGGAGCGCGCGCTTGCCCGCTTCGGCGATGCGCCCGAAGGGCTCTGCCAGCTCGTGATCGGCGGGCCGGCCATCGGCGAGGCGCTGGTGGGTTCCAAGGACGTGCCGATCGTCTCGGCCACCGGCTCGACCCGGATGGGCGGCATCGTCGGTCCGAAGGTTTCCGCCCGCTGGGGGCGGCCGATCCTGGAACTCGGCGGCAACAACGCGATGATCGTGGCGCCCTCGGCCGATCTCGACATGGCGGTGCGCGCCATCGTCTTCTCCGCCGTCGGCACGGCGGGGCAGCGCTGCACCTCGCTCCGCCGCCTCATCGCGCATAACTCGATCAAGGATGACCTCGTCGCCAAGCTGACCAAGGCCTATGCCTCGCTGCCCATCGGCGATCCGCGCGAGTCGACCACACTCGTCGGCCCGCTCATCGACCATGCGTCGCGCGACCGGATGCAGGCGGCCTTGGAGAAGGCCAAGTCCGAGGGCGGCATCGTCCATGGCGGCAAGGTCGTGGCGACGGGCGTGCCGCAGGGCGGCGCCTATGTCACCCCGGCCATCGCCGAGATGCCCGAGCAGACCGACACGGTCCGCACCGAGACCTTCGCGCCGATCCTCTATGTCCTCGGCTACGACACGCTCGAAGAGGCGATCGCGATCCAGAACGACGTGCCGCAGGGCCTGTCGTCCTGCATCTTCACGCTGAACATGCGCGAGGCCGATGCGTTCCTGTCCGCCGCCGGGTCCGATTGCGGCATCGCCAACGTCAATATCGGCCCCTCGGGCGCCGAGATCGGCGGCGCCTTCGGAGGCGAGAAGGAGACCGGCGGCGGCCGCGAGTCGGGCTCGGACGCCTGGAAGGGCTATATGCGGCGGCAGACCAACACGGTGAACTACTCGGCCGAGCTGCCGCTGGCGCAGGGCGTGAAGTTCGACTTCTGAAAAGGCGCGTAACGCGGTTCCGAACCTGATCCGGGACCTCTGCCAGACCCAAGAGGCCCCGGATCATGTCCGGGGCTTCGTCGATTCCGGGAAATGAAAAACTACCCGGCGCAATACCTGTGCAATTTTATCAACGTCCGAACTGCGGGACCAAGCTGACGTCCCTTTCAGATTTACAAGTTAGCTAAATGTGCACTGCTTGAAAGGAACTGGGCAAAGGTTATTCGCTTTCGATCCTTTCGCCATCGACAGGTAAAACAACAAAACTTGGGAGGCTGCCTCCGTGGTAGTCGTTACTGAACATCCCATTTCGTAAAGTTCCGACATACTCGGGTTGTGGTTCTCTTTGTTCGACGCGAACTGGCCCGCCTTCGCGTGACGCAACGCCTGAGTGGACCGCAGCAATGCAAATGTTGCTCCACCAAGCGTACGGACCATCGCCCTGGACGTTTGCCGGCCTAATTTTGCGAGCCTCGGGCGTGCACATGCACTCAACTGGTAGATCGATTTCCCCAATGTGTCCCGGGCAATCCGGGAGGTCGGTATAGGCAAGAACTAACGTTGGGTTGCCGACGAGCAACGACAGAATGAATACCAGCGCTCCGACAAGGCGAGCCGACGAAAAGTAGGCAGGATACGGCATACGGAAACTTATCATGAATCAACAACCGCTCCAAACCTGAACATTCACAAGACAATGCAACACGCAACATATTGCTTCATATCACGTAAACTCAGCTTCGGGCTCGAAGCCGAAATTAGACCCTCAGGTCGAAGCCCGCTTCCGACCCCCCAGCAGAATGACCGACCGCCCCGACATTTTTCTGCGTTCCCCCGCCAAAACCGCCGGAATACCGGGAGCAATCGCCAGCCGAGCGGGCGATTGTGGCGGCGCAACCGGCGCAAGGCCGGACGTTCAGAATAACGAAAGGAAATCGGGAATGTCGTTCAACAGGATCGCCGTGCTCGGCCTCGGCAAGGTCGGCCATCTCGCCGCGGAGCTTCTCGATGAGGCGGGCTTCGCCGTCACCGGCATCGACGCGCGCGAGGTCTCGGGCTGCCCGTTCCCGGTGAGGGTTGCCGATCTGACCGACACGGACGCCCTGCGCTCCATTCTCGACGGCCAGGAGGCGGTGTTGTCCTGCCTGCCCTATCACCTCAATATCGGGGCCTCGACCGTCGCGCACGGGCTCGGGCTGCACTATTTCGATCTGACCGAGGACGTGCCGACCACGAAGCATATCCGCGAACTGGCGGCGACCGCGAAAGGCGTCATGGCGCCGCAATGCGGGCTTGCGCCGGGCTTCGTCGGCATCGTCGGCGCGCATCTCGCCGACATGTTCGACAAGGTCCGCTCGATCCGCCTGCGCGTCGGCGCGCTGCCGCAGAACCCCACCGGGCTTCTCGGCTACGCCTTCAATTGGTCGCCCGAGGGTGTCGTCAACGAATATCTCAACGACTGCGAGGTGATCGAGGAGGGCGTCACGAAGACCGTTTCGGCGATGGAATGGCTGGAGACGATCTATATCGACGGCGTGAAGCTGGAGGCCTTCACCACCTCGGGCGGGCTCGGCACGATGTGCGAGACCTATGCCGACCGGATCGAGAATCTCGACTACAAGACCATGCGCTATCCCGGCCATGTCGAACTGATGAACTTCTTCTTCCACGAGCTCCTGATGCGCGAGAACCGCGACGCGGCGGGCAGGATCCTGACCCACGCGAAGCCGCCCGTGGACGAGGACGTGGTCTATGTCCATGTCGCGGCCGAGGGCTGGCACGAGGGGCAGCTCAAGCGCAAGGAATATGTCCGCGCCTATTATCCGCTGGAAATCGGCGGCAAGCGGCGCACCGCGATCGCCTGGACGACCTCGGCCTCGGTCGTGGCGGTGATCGAGATGGTGCGCGCGGGCCAGCTGCCGCAGCAGGGCTTCCTCAAGCAGGAGGAAATCCCGCTCATGCCCTATCTCGAGACCCAGACCGGCAATTACTACAATGTCGGGCACAGGGGCCGGCACGGCTGATCCCGCGGCCCCGCCCGGAGGTGCAGGCCAAGCCGATGAAATCAATCGGCTTTCGGGGCACCGCCGGCGGCCTGCGCGGTGCGGCTTGCGATTCCGTGCTATGGTGCGCAGGTTGTGACCACAAGGGAGGGACAAGATGACCGGAACGATCAGGACCACCAACGGCCGCGGCCGGCTTTTCGACAGCGTGCTGGACACGATCGGCGACACGCCGGCGATCCGGGTCAACAACCTCGCGCCGGAACACGTCACCATGTACGTGAAGGCCGAGGCCTTCAATCCGGCCGCCTCGGTCAAGGACCGGCTCGCGGTGAATATCATCGAGGCGGCCGAGCGCGAGGGAAGGCTGAAGCCCGGCCAGACGGTGGTGGAGGCCACGTCCGGCAATACCGGGATCGGGCTCGCCATGGTCTGCGCGGCGAAGGGCTATCCGCTCGTCGTGACCATGGCCGACAGCTTCTCGATCGAGCGGCGGCGGCTGATGCGGCTGCTCGGCGCCAAGGTGGTGCTGACGCCAAGGGCCGAGAAGGGCACCGGCATGTACAACAAGGCCGTCGAGCTTGCCGAGAAGCACGGCTGGTTCCTCGCCCGCCAGTTCGAGACCAAGGACAACGCCGACATCCACGAGGCGACGACGGCGCGCGAGATCCTCGGCGATTTCGCGGGGCGGCGGCTCGACTATTTCGTGACCGGCTACGGCACCGGCGGCACGCTGACCGGGGTCGGCCGGGTGCTGCGCAAGGAGCGGCCGGAGGTGAAGATCATCCTGTCCGAGCCCGCCAACGCCGCGCTGGTCTCCAGCGGGGTGGCACAGGAGCGGGGGCCCAACGGCGCGCCGGCGGCCAGCCACCCGGCCTTCGAGCCGCACCCGATCCAGGGCTGGACGCCGGATTTCATCCCGGCGGTGTTACAGGAGGCGCTCGACAAGGGGTTCCACGACGACCTCATCCCGGTCCCCGGCGCCGAGGGCGTCGAATGGGCGACGAAGCTCGCCCAGAAGGAGGGGATCTTCACCGGCATTTCCGGCGGCTCGACCTTCGCGGTGGCGATGCGGATCGCGGAAAAGGCGGCGCCCGGCTCGGTGATCCTCGCGATGCTGCCCGATACCGGCGAACGCTACCTGACGACGCCGCTCTTCGAGGGCATCCCCGAGGATATGGATGACGAGGAAAGGGAGATTTCCCGCTCCACCCCCAATCACCAGATGGGCTGACCGGGGCACCGCCCCGTCATCCCGTCCGAAACCCCCGCCGGAGCGCGGCGGCTCAGTCGCCCGCGCCCCAGGTGTCGGAGAGGCGGTAGCCGCCGGGCCAGGGATCGGCGGGGTCGAGCATGTGCTGGTGGATGCCGGTGATCCAGCCCCGGCCGGAGATTTCCGGCACGATCGCCGGCCGGCCCGCGACCGTGGTCAGGCCGGCGATGCGGCCGGCGAACTCGCTGTCGATGATCGAGCGGGCGGTGAGCGTCTGGCCTTCCGCCATAAGCCCCTTGGCGTGAAGCACCGCCATCCGGGCGCTGACGCCGGTGCCGGTGGGCGAGCGGTCGACCTTGCCGGGCTGGATCGCAACGGCGGAGCGGGCGGTGAAGCCGGTCTCCGCGGGCGTGAGGCCGCCCGCGAAGAGACAGAAGGAGATATGGTCCCAGTCGGGGCGTTCGGGATGCGAGAAGCCGAACTGCGCGTTGGCGGCATTGGTGATGCGGGTGCCGAGCCGGGCGATGTCGCGCGCCTCGTCGGGCGCGATCTTCAGGCCGAGCGTCGTGGCATCGACGATCACGAAACTGTCGCCGCCGAAGGCGGTGTCGACGCTGAGCGTGCCGATCCCCTCGACCTCGAGCGCGGCATCGAGCTTGTCCGCGAAGGAGGGCAGGTTCTGCACGGTGATGCGCTCGGCCTTGCCGTCCCGGCACTCGGCACGGACCCGGACGAGGCCGCCCGGCGCTTCGAGCGTGAGTTTGGTGACCGGCTCGGTCATCGGCAGGATGCCGGCGTCGAGCAGCACCGTCGCGACGCAGATCGAGTTCGAGCCGGACATCGGCGGCGTGTCCTCGGGCTCCATGATGATGAAGCCCATCTGGGCG
>JBFKMA010000114.1:0-7258 GCA_041630175.1 Albidovulum sp. | reverse complement strand
CGCCCTGTTCGAGGCCGGCGCCGACGTGTTCCGGCTCAACATGAGCCACGGCACCCACGAGGAGCAGGCCGCGCGCCACGCGATCATCCGCAAGGTGGAGGCCGATACCGGCCGGCCGATCGCGATCCTCGCCGACCTCCAGGGCCCGAAGCTGCGCGTCGGCGCCTTCGCCAAGGGCGAGGAGGAGCTTGCCGAGGGCCAGAAGTTCCGCTTCGACCTTGATCCCGCCGAGGGCGGCGGGTCGCGCGTCTGCCTGCCGCACAAGGAGATTTTCGCCGCGCTGCAGCCCGGCGCGACGCTTCTGGTCAATGACGGCAAGATCCGCCTCAAGGTCGAGACCTGCGGCGCCGATTTCGCCGACTGCACGGTGACGACCGGCGGCACGATCTCCAACCGCAAGGGCGTGAACGTGCCCGACGTGGTGCTGCCCTTGGCGGCGCTCTCCGACAAGGACCGCGCCGATCTCGACTTTGCATGCGAGCTCGGCGTCGACTGGCTGGCGCTTTCCTTCGTGCAGCGGTCCGAGGACGTGACCGAGGCGCGCGCGCTCGCCAGGGGTCGCGCCGCGATCCTGTCGAAGATCGAGAAGCCGGCGGCGGTCAAGGCCTTCGCGGCGATCCTCGAAGCCTCGGACGGGATCATGGTGGCGCGCGGCGATCTCGGCGTGGAACTGCCGGTGCATTCGGTGCCGCCGATCCAGAAGCAGCTCGTCCGCGCCTGCCGGGCGGCGGCCAAGCCGGTGATCGTGGCGACGCAGATGCTCGAATCGATGATCGAGAGCCCGATGCCGACGCGCGCCGAGGTTTCCGACGTCGCGACCGCGATCTACGAGGGCGCGGACGCGGTGATGCTCTCGGCCGAGAGCGCCGCCGGCCAGTACCCGGTCGAGGCGGTGACGACGATGGACAGCGTCGCGCGGTCGGTCGAGAGCGACCCGACCTATCGCGAGGTGATCGAGGCCTCGCGCCGCGTCAGCCGCACCACCATCGCCGACGGCATCGTCGCGGCGGCGCGCGAGATCGCCGAGGCCACCGACATCCACGCGATCTGCTGCTTCACCCAGTCGGGCACCACGGCGAGCCTCGTCGCCCGCGAGCGCCCCGACGTGGCGATCATCGCGCTCACGCCGATCGTCGCGACGCTGCGCCGGCTCTGCCTGACCTGGGGCGTCCACTGCGTGCTCACCGAGACGATCGACCGCTTCAAGGGCGCCGTGGTCAGCGCCGCGCGCGCCGCGCGCGCCCACGGCTTCGCGACCGAGAAGGACAATATCGTGGTGACCGCGGGCGTGCCCTTCAACGTCAAGGGGACGACGAACATCCTGCGGGTGGCGCCCTGCGACGAAAGGCTGATCTTCCGCACCGATCCGGAGTGACCGGCGCCGGGACGCAGGACGGGAGGCCGGCATGACTGATTCCGCGCCGCGGCCGGCCCGGATGGCCGACGATCTCGCCGAGCGCATCGCGGCGCTGCCCGAGCGCCCCGGCCGCCGCCTCGTCGCCGTCGCGGGCGCGCCGGGTGCCGGCAAGTCGACGCTGGCGGCGGCGCTGACCGAGGCGCTCTGCCGGCGCGGCGATGCGGCGGTGCTCATGCCGATGGACGGCTTCCATCTCGACGACCGATTGCTGGAACCGCGCGGCCTCCTGCCGCGCAAGGGCGCGCCGGAGACGTTCGACTTCGGCGGCCTCCTCGCCGCCTTGCGCCGGATCCGCGAGGGCGAGAGCGTCGTCCTCCCGGTCTTCGACCGCAGCCGCGAGATCGCCATCGCCGGGGCCGCGGAAATCGCGCCGGAGACGCGGATCGTGGTGGTCGAGGGCAACTATCTCTGCCTCGACGAGGCGCCGTGGCGCGCGCTGGCCGCGTTCTGGGATTTCTCGGTCTTCCTCGACGTGCCGATGGAGGAACTCGAACGGCGGCTCGTCGCGCGCTGGCTCGCGCATGGCTTCGATCCCGCGGCGGCGGAGGCGAAAGCGCGCGAAAACGACCTTGCCAATGCCGAGCGGGTCAGGCGCGGGCTCGGACGGGTGGACCTGTCAATCCGGCCGTGACCGGGCCTGCGCGCAGCGGTTCAGGCCCGGACACGGGTGTTTTTCGGATCATAGAGGCACTCGTCGACGACCTCGGCCGGGACCGCTTCGCCGATGACCTCGACTTCGAGGCGGGTTCCGATCTCCGCGACGTCCGGCTCGACGAAGCCCATGGCGATGTTCCTGCCGACCCGGTGGCCCCAGCCCGCCGAGGTCACGGTGCCGACGACGCGGCCCTCGGCGGTGATGCTGGCGCCGCCATGGGCCGGCGCATGGCTGCAGTCGAGCACGAGGCTCACGAAGGCCCGCCGCGGGCCTTGCGCCTGCATGCGCTCGAGCGCGGCCTTGCCGACGAAACCGGGCTTGGCCATCGTCACGAAGCGGTCGAGGCCGCTTTCGAACGGGGTGAACTCGGTCACGAGGTCGGCCTTCCAGTGGCGGTAGCCCTTTTCGAGCCGCATCGATTCCACGGCATGGGAGCCGAAGAGCCTGAGCCCATGCGCCTCCCCGGCCTTCCGGAGCGCCAGCCAGGCGGCGTAGAGCTGGGCGTTCGGCACATGGATCTCGTAGGCGAGCTCGCCCGAGAAGCTCACCGACATCACCACCGCCGGCGCGATGCCGACGAACGCGCGGCGGACCGAGAGCCAGGGGAAGGCGGCGGCCGACCAGTCGCCGCGCGACGCGGCCGAGAGCACCTCGCGCGCCTTCGGCCCGGCGAGGACGAGGATCGTCCAGTCGTTGGTCAGCGAGCGGAGCTGCACGCTGCCGTCCTTCGGCAGATGCGCGGTGAGCCAGTCCATGTCGTGATATTCCGAGGCGGCGGCCGAGCCGTACCAGGTGGTGTCCGCGTCGAGATTGGCGAGCGTCGCCTCGGCCTTGACCATGCCGTGGTGGTTGAGGAGGTAGCCGAGCCCGACCTTGCCGGCCTTGCGCGGGATGCGCCCGCAAAGCATCGTGTCGAGCCAGTCGCGCGCGCCCGGCCCGGTGATCTCGATGCGGTTGAAGCCGTTCACCTCGGTGAGGCCGACGCCCCCGGCGACCGCCTGCACCTCTCCGGCGACCACGTCGAAGGTCTCGTTGAAGCGGAAGGAATGGGTCTCGTGGAAGTCCGCCGCGGGCTTGATATAGGCCACCCGCTCCCAGCCGTTCACCACCCCGAACTCGGCGCCCTCGGCGGCGAGGATCGGGGTCAAGGGCGTGGTCTTGATCGGCCGGCCGGCCGGGCGGTGCTCGTGCGGGAAGTGGAAGCGGAACTCGTTCTGGTAATCCTCGATCGCCTTCAGCGCGGTTAGCTCGACATTGGCGTGGGTGGTGAAGCGGCGCGGGTCGATGACCCAGGTGTCGTAGCAGGCCTCGCCATGGACGATCTGCTGGGCGAGGAGCCAGCCGTGGCCGCCGCCCTCGCCGAGGCCCGCGCGGAGCCCGATGATGCAGAAGGCGTTGCGCTTGCCGGGGATCGGGCCGACCAGGGGCGCGCCGTCGATCGTGTAGGTGATCGGACCGTTCACCACGGTGTGGATGCCGACCTCCATGAGCGCCGGCATCCGCGCGAAGGCGCCTTCGAGCACGTCGGTCACCCGGTCGAGATCGTCGGGGCAGAGCGCGTTGACGAAGTTCGGGTCGATCCCGTCCATGCCCCAGGTCTTGCAGCCCTGCTCGTAGAAGCCGACGAGCAGCCCCATCTTCTCTTGGCGGCAGTAATAGTCGCTGATCGGGCAGCGCAGGAGCGGCATCCGGCGCCCGGCCTCGCGGATCGCGGGGATCTCCTCGGTGAGGAAATACTGGTGCTCCATCGAGGCGACGGGATGATGCATGCCCATCATCGCGCCGACCTCGTTGACGCGGTAGCCGCAGGCATTGACGACGATCTCGCAGGCGATGTCGCCCTGCGCCGTATGCACGGTCCAGCTGTCGTCGGGATGTTGGGTGAGCCCGGTGACCGGGGTGTTGCGGTAGACCTCGGCCCCGGCCTTGCGCGCGCGCCGCGCCAGCGCCTGGCAGAGCTGCGCGGGGTCGATGTCGCCGTCCAGCGGATCCCAGAGCCCGCCGAGGAGGTTGTCGGTCGAGATCAGCGGATGGCGGCGGGCGCATTCGGCGGCGTCGATCACCTCGAAGTTCACGCCCATGCCCTTGGCCACGCTCGCGAAGTGGCGGTAGCCTTCCATCTGGCGCTCGGTATTGGCGAGCCTTATGCCGCCATCGGCGTGGTGATAGTTGATCGGGTAGTCCGGATCCTCTGCCAGCTCCTTGTAGAGCCGGATCGAATGGCTCTTGAGCCCCACCATGGTCTGGGTCATGCCGAAATTGGTGACCTGCGCGGCGGAATGCCAGGTGGTGCCGGAAGTGAGCTCGTTGCGCTCCACCAGCACCACGTCGGTCCAGCCCTCCTGGGTCAGGTGATAGAGCGTCGAGCAGCCGGCGATGCCGCCGCCGATGACCACGACACGAGTCTGAGTCTTCACATCCGTCTCCATTTCCCGCCAATGCCCGGTTCCGGCCGATCAAGCGCCACGGCGCGGGGCGAGGTCAACGGCGGCGTGCCGAGTTCGGAAAAACCGTCGCGGGACATTCGCGAATTCGAACGCGCCGCGTCACTCCGTCAGCACCGCGAGCGCCTCGCCGAGCCAGGGCATCGCGGCCAGGCCCGGCGCCACCACCACGGTCTTCAGGATGTCGCGCAGCTTCTCGCCGATCACGTTCGGCACCGCGTCGCTCCAGTCCGGGCGGTGATACAGCGAGATCGTGCGCGAGAACTTCGCGAAGGGCAGCGGATAGAGGTCGACCTGGCCCTGGAACCGCCGCGCCCTGAGATAGCCGAGCGGCGTCGAGATCGCCCAGCCGGCGCCGCTCGCCACGAGCCCGAACAACGCCTGGTTGCTGTCGATCTCGATCCGGCTCGGCGGGTCGAGCCGGAGCCGCTTCAGATGCGCCGCGACCTGGCGGCCGATGAGCTGGCTCTTCTGGTAGCGCAGGAGCGGCAGGCCGTTCAGTGCCCCGATGCTCTCGGGCGCGGCCGCTAGGTATCCGCGCGGCACGACCAGCACGAAGGGATCGCGCAGGAGCGGCCGTTCGATCAGCCCCTCGGGCAGTTCCGGCGGACGCGCCGCGATGCCGAGATCCGCATCGCGGCCCGCGAGGTCGTCGAGAAGCGCATGGCTCGGCCCGGTGACGATGGTCATGTCGCAGGACGGCAGCAGCTCGGCCAGCGCGACGGCCAGCCGCGGTATCACCTCGCCGTCGAAATCGTCGATATAGCCGATCCTCAGGCTGCGGAGCCGGTGCAGGCCCTTCAGCGACAGCTCCGTGGCGCCCTGCCTCAGGTGCAGCAGCGCCTGGCGGGCATGCAGGAGATAGGCGCGTCCCGCCGCGGTCGGCTCCAGCGGACGACGGGCGTGGTCGACGAGTTCCTCGCCGAGCGCCTCCTCGAGATTCTTCAGCTGCTGCGAGGCTGCCGAGGGGCTCAGCCCGAGCCGCCGCGCCGCGACATGAAGCGAGCCGGTGCGCGCCAGTTCGTCGAAGACCTCGAGCCCGCGCAGCGTCACCGATCTGTTCTGAAGCTGGACCATCGTCGAATCTCTGCCTTCCTTGCGGCTGCACCTGGCGCGATGGGCAGGCGTTCCGCCTAGTCGCATGAGTCAGGTTTGCCCGCCCTCCGTCAAGGCGCCGCCCCGGGCTGCCGCGGATTAGCGCGGCGTTAAGACCGCGCTGCTAGGCCTGAACCCGGGTGAAAACGAAGGTGGGCGGAATGGCTGGGCAATCGAATGCCGCGCCGGTCGTCATCAAGCGCAGGAAGGTCGTCGCCGGCGGCGGACACCACGGCGGGGCGTGGAAGGTCGCCTACGCCGATTTCGTGACCGCGATGATGGCCTTCTTCATGCTGATGTGGCTGTTGAACGCGACGACGGAAAAGCAGCGCAAGGGCATCGCGGATTATTTCAGCCCGACGATCCCGCTGAGCCGGGTCTCGGGCGGCGGCGACGGGTCGTTCGGTGGTGATTCGGTGTTTTCCGAGGACCAGATCGCCCAGAACGGCACCGGCGCCTCGAGCCTCAGGCCCTCCGAGGAGCGGCAGGCGTTGGGCCAGACCGGCACCGACGCTTCCGAAAGGTCGCGCGACGCCGCCGCCTTCGCCGAGGAGATGCGCCGCATCGAGGAGGCGCTGATGGGCGTCGGCGGCGAAAGCATGGTCAGCGAACAGGCGGCGCGCCACATCGTCACGCGGGTGACGGACGAAGGGCTGATCGTCGAGATCTTCGACCTCGATGGCGCGCCGCTGTTCCTCGCCGACACCGACCGGCCGGCGCCGATCCTCGAGGAGATGGCCGGCATGATCGCGCGGGTCTTCGGGCTCGTGGGCAACGGGGTCGCGGTGAACGGCCATATCCGGGCGCTGCCGGAGGTGCTGCGCGACAACCCGTCCTGGGACCTGTCCACCGCCCGCGCGATGCGGCTGCGGGCGATGCTGGAAGGCGCGGGGCTCGAGGCCGGGCGGATGCGGCGCGTCACCGGATTCGCCGACCGCAAGCCGGTTCTGCGCAACCCGATGGCGCCGCGCAACAACCGGCTCGAAGTGATTCTCCTGCGCTCGGACGGTTGAAATCCCGGCGGTTTCGACCGTTAGGCGCCTGTTAAGCCAGAGCGCGCATGGTGAGGAGGATCGACGGACGCAGCAGCAGAAAGGCCGCACCCATGTCCATTTCGTCTTCGCTCAATGCCGGCGTCGCGGGCCTCAGCGCCAATGCCACGCGGCTGGCGACGATTTCCGACAACATCGCGAATTCCGGCACCTACGGCTACAAGCGCGCCACCGCCGATTTCGAGAATTTCGTGATCAACCAGGCGCGCGGCGCCGGCACCTATTCCGCGGGCGGCGTGCGCGCCACCACGACGCGGCTCATCGACGAGCATGGCGCGCTGGTGGCGACGTCGAACGCGCTCGACCTCGCGGTCTCCGGGCGCGGCATGCTGCCGGTGACCCCGGCGGTCTCGCTGAACGGTTTCTCGGGCGGCGCCCAGCCGCTGATGATGACCACGACCGGCGCGTTCCGGCCCGATGCCGACGGGGTGCTGCGCACCGAATCCGGCCTCGTCCTGCTCGGCTGGCCCGCGAATGCCGACGGCTCGATCCCGGTGCTGCCGCGCGACACGATCGCGGGCCTCCAGCCGGTGGTAATCAATGCCAACCAGACCGCCGGCGACCCGACGACGACGATGAATCTCGGCGTCAACCT
>JBFKMA010000113.1:0-7262 GCA_041630175.1 Albidovulum sp. | reverse complement strand
GGTGTTGCCTCTAAGAATTCGGGCCTACGGCTGCCAAGATTCTTCGCTGATCGCGGCGGAAACCGGGACACAATGGCTTCGGATGATCCCAGGGGATTTCACGGAAGAAACGCAAAGAACACTGACAAGCATCAGGGAGAAACAGATGACAGCATCATGGAGATTTTCCGCGCTGGCGGCGCGCCACCGGGCCCTCGGCTCCGAACTCGAGGACTGGAGCGGCATGGGCACGGCCTGGTCCTACGAGAAGGGCGATCCCGAGCAGGAATACCTGGCGATTCGCACCAAGGCGGGGCTGATGGACGTGTCGGGGCTCAAGAAGGTGCACATCACCGGCGCCGGCGCCAGCCACGTCATCGACCGCGCCACGACCCGCAATGTCGAGAAGATCATGCCGGGCCGGTCGGCCTATGCGGCGATGCTGAACGACGCCGGCAAGTTCGTCGACGACTGCGTCATCTACCGGATGGGGCCGAACAGCTGGATGGTCGTGCACGGTTCCGGCCAGGCGCATGAGCAGCTGACGATGGCGGCCACCGGGCGTGACGTGTCGATCCGCTTCGACGACAACCTGCACGACCTGTCGCTGCAAGGGCCGCTCGCGGTCGATTACCTGCAGGAGCATGTGCCCGGCATCCGCCAGCTCAACTATTTCAGCCACATGCACACGTCGCTCTTCGGCCTGCCTGTGACGATCTCGCGCACCGGCTATACCGGCGAGCGCGGCTACGAGATCTTCTGCCGCGGCCAGGACGCGCCGACGATCTGGGACCGGATCCTCGAAGAGGGCGCCTCGATGGGGATCATTCCCTGCCGGTTCACCACGCTCGACCTCCTGCGGACCGAGAGCTACCTTTTGTTCTTCCCCTACGACAACTCGGAGATGTACCCGTTCGAGAACGAGGCCTCCGGCGACACGCTGTGGGAGCTTGGCCTCGACTTCACCGTCTCGCCGGGCAAGACCGGCTTCCGCGGTGCCGAGGAACATTACCGGCTGAAGGGCAAGGAGCGCTTCAAGATCTGGGGCCTGAAGCTCGAGGGCACGAACGTGCCGGGCAACGGCGCGCCGGTCTATCGCGGCGACGAGAAGGTCGGCGTCGTGACCCAGGCGATGTATTCGTCGCTCAACCAGCACAACATCGCCATCGCGCGCCTGCCGGTGGACTGCGCCAATAACGACACCCGGCTGACGGTGCGCTGCGCGACCCACGGAGAGATCGCGGCCACGACTCACTCCATGCCCTTCTACGACCCGGACAAGAAGCGCCGCACCGTCAAGGGCTGACACCAAGGCGGAAGCGGGCCATCCCCGGCCCGCTTCCGGTAACGACGACGCAAGGCAGGGAGATGTCTGCGACATGTCCAAATTCAAGTTTCCCCCGTCCATCACCAGCCGCCCGGTCTACGGCACGCTGGAATCCCGGCCCGGAAAGGCCCACCTGATGATCGCCGATGCCGAAGGGGCCGAGGCGCTCATCGACCTGGCCGGGGCCAGTCCCGATCTCATGGCCAAGGCGCATGTGATCTACATTCCCAAGGGAACCGGCACGAAATACTCCGAGCAACTGGCGGCGCTGAAGCCGGCGATCCTGCATGTCGGCCCGAGCTACGAGGCCTCGATCCCGCGCCTGCGCCGGGTTCTCTCGGACGCGCATATGGGGCTGCGGATCTATCTTGCCGGGACCGAGGGGTTGATGGGGCGGGCAATGCAGGAGGCGGTCTCGGCCGGCATCCCGCATTCCGCGATCCAGACCGAACATCGCGGCTCGGTGGCGCGCCGCATGCAATGCGTCCATTGCAAGGGAATCACCGAGGACGTCACGACCGACCCCTTCGTCTGTTCGCATTGCGGGCTGAACCTCTTCGTCCGCGACCACTATTCGCGCCGCCTCGCGGCATTTCAGGGCGTGTGCATCGATGCCGAGGATCCCGGCGAAGTGCCCGAGCCCGTGGAGCTGTACAAATGAGCGCCGGAACCGCGAAACTCCCCGTCACCGTCACCGATGTGACCGACGTCAACGCGCTGGTGAAACGCTTCCGCTTCGAACGCTCGGATGGCGGGCTGCTGCCGACCTTCTCGGGCGGCGCGCACACCGTCGTCGAGATGAAGGACGGCGGCATCACCCGGCTCAACCCCTATTCACTGATGTCGGACCCGCGCGACCGCAGCGCCTACACGATCTCGGTGCGCCGCGACGACGAGGGGCGCGGCGGGTCGCTGTTCATGCACCGCGAGGTCAGGCCGGGTCACCAGATGGTCATCAGTTATCCGGTGAACCTGTTCTCGCTCGATCTCAGGGCCAAGAAACACCTGATGCTGGCGGGCGGGATCGGCATCACGCCATTCCTCGCTCAGATCAAGCAGCTTACGGGCATGAACGGCCGCTTCGAGTTGCACTACTCGGTGCGCACGGCGGCACTCGGCTCCTATGTCGTGGAACTGACCGCGAAGCACCCCGACAGCGTGCATGTCTATTACGACGACCAGAAGCAGGCGATCGACCTACGGAACCTTCTCGATGGTCAGCCGCTCGGCACGCATATCTATGTCTGCGGTCCGAAGGGCATGATCGAATGGGTCTGCAAGACCGCGGCCGAGCATGGCTGGCCGCGCGAGGCGATCCATTACGAGGAATTCCTGGCGCCCAAATCGGGTAAGCCCTTCGAAGTGGAGCTTGCCGTATCGAACAAGACCGTGAAGGTCGGTGAGCATCAGAGCCTTCTGGAGGCGATCGAGGCGGCCGGGGTCGACGCGCCCTATCTGTGCCGCGGCGGCGCCTGCGGGCAATGCGAGACCGACGTGCTGGAGCATGACGGCGAATTCGTCCACCGCGACCACTGGCTGGACGACGATCAGCGCCGGAGCTGCAGGAAGATCATGCCCTGCGTCAGCCGCTTCGAGGGCAAGAAACTCGTTCTGGACCGTTAGGAGACTGGGATATGAGCATCCAATTCAGAGATGAGAGCTTCCGCGACGACTATACGTTCCGGAACTCGGAATGGGCGATCCGGCGCTTCCCGTTCCCCTTCCACGAAGACAGCTACATGTATTCGGTCAACATGGAGCCGCATAAGGGCGGGCCGGGCGGCTCGGTCTACGAGAACCGGTTCGACGTCGACGAGCATTACGTCTCCGAGATGAAGGACCGGGCGATCGTGCTGGCCGAGGACCCGCTGCGCTGCCAGTCGCTGCCGCATATGACGCTGGCCGGCTGGGACCTTCTCGAGCTGATCATGGTGGCGAAGTCCGAGGACTACCCGGACCTCTTCGAACTGCACCGCGACGGCAACAGCTGGCACTGGATCAACCGGCCCCTGGGCATCGACCACAAGTTCGTCTTCCTCGACGAGACCACGCTGCCCTACGGGCCGATGGAATACATCACCCGCCAGACCCAGGGCGATTTCGCCGTGCTCGACCAGCGCGACGACAACCTCTGGATGGATGCCGGCATGGTGACGACCCAGGCCGACTGGTCGCTGGACTTCGACATCGGCATGAACTTCTTCGAATGGCACGCGCCGGTACCGCTGGCGCATGAGATGGGCGTCTTCAAGCGGGCGCTGAAGTTCCTGATGAACGTCCAGCAGGGGGCGCCGGCGCGGCGGCTGAACTGGACCATGACGGTTAACCCGCTCTTGGACACCAGCCCCGAGAACTACCACAAATGGGGTGTGCAGAAGACCACGCTGACGCCGGAGAATGTCGGCGAGAAGCAGTATCTTCGCGTCGAGTTGCAGACCTTCTTCCGCCTGCCGCGGTCGAATGCACTGGTCTTTCCGATCCGCTGCTACCTGATCCGGCTCGAGGACCTGGTGACCGTGCCGAAATGGGCCCGCCGCCTGCACCGGGTGATCCGCGACCTGCCGGAAGAGCTCGCGACCTACAAGGGCTTCATCCGCAACCGGCCGCTGATCGTCGAGTATCTCTCGCAGTTCGACGACGGCACGCCGACCTCGCCGGGTGTCTGGGCGGACTGATCGCTACTTGCCCTGGACGTAGGAAATGATCGACAGGAAGCGGGCCGGGAGTTTCACCAGAACCTCCGGCCCGTGCGGCGCGTCGGCATCGAAGAACAGCGTATCGCCGGGCTTGAGGGGATAGACCTCGTTGCCATGGCGGTAGTCGACCTCGCCCTCGAGCATGTAGAGCATCTCGATGCCTTCGTGCTGGAAAGTCGGAAACACGTCGGAATCGGAATCGAGCGTGATCAGATAGGGTTCGACGACGACGCCGGTCGAGGTCGAGCCGAGATGGCCGAGAAGTTTGTATTGATGGCCGGCCCGGGTTCCGCGCCGCTCGATCTCGACGCCTTGACCGGCTTTGGTGTGGACGGCGTGGTGGACGTCCTCGAAGCGACGGAGGAACGAGGTCAGGGGCACGCTCAGCGCATGGGCGAGCGATTGCAGCGTCGAGAGCGAGGGCGAGGTGTTGCCGTTCTCGATCTTCGACAGCATGCCGATCGACAGGCCGGTGCGTTTGGACAGTTCCGCCACGGTGATGCCGGCCTGATGGCGAAAGGCCCGCACCTCGCGGCCGATCGCCACTTCAAGGACGTTCTCGCGTTCTTCCCTGATCCGGTGCGGATCCTGGCCCAATACTGCTGCGCTCATTTCATGCCCCGATCTTTCGTTGCGGACCTTGCGGTCGCGTCTTGATGTAAGCCAACAGATCGTCATGTTGGCATCAGGCGCCACAGAAGGGACTCGGCAGATGCCCGTGTTTCCTGATAGTAAGAAAACCATGACAGAAATTCAACGCGCCACGACCATCGGGTTCCTGATTTTTCCAGGATTCCCGATGTCTTGTCTGACGTCGATGATCGAACCTCTGCGCGTCGCCAACGAGATCGCCGAACGCCAGGCCTTCGCCTGGAAGATCGTCTCGGAAACCGGGGGCCGCGTGGAATCGAGCGCCGAGGTCGGCTTCGAGGCCGATCAGTCCCTGGCCGATGCCGCCGGGATCGACTTTCTGTTCCTGCTGAGCAGCCCGATGTCGAATTTCGAGGACCGCAAGCGTTCCGACGGTGATCTGCGCCGGCTCGCCCGGCACGGTGTCGGCATGGGCGGGGTCAGCGGCGGAGTGTTTCCCCTCGCCCGCAGCGGGTTGCTCGACGGCCATGCCTGCTCGGTCCACTGGTGCTACGAGGCGGCCTTCGCGAAGGAGTTCCCCGCGATCGACATGCGCGACGAGGTCATCGTGTTCGAGCGCCAGCGCTACACCGTCTCCGGTGCGGCGGCGGCCTTCGATCTGATGCTGCATTTCATCGAGGAGCGGCTCGGCAACGGGGTCGCCACCGAAGTCGCCTGCTGGTTCCAGCACCCGCTGGTGCGGGGGCGGGGCGTGCGCCAGAAGATCCCGACCTTCCGGCGCGACAGCACCGCCGACATGCTTCCCAAGGCCGTCGCCAAGGCGGTCGAGATCTTCGCCCGCAACATCGCCGAGCCGGTGGGGCTGGAGGCGCTGGCGCGCGAGGTCGGGATCTCGGCCCGGCAGCTGGAGCGCCAGTTCAAGGCCTCGACCGGGAAGAGCCCGGCGCGCTACTACCGGATGCTGCGCATGAAGGCGGCGCGCCAGCTGGTGCTCTATTCCCGTGACCGGCTGCCGCAGATCGCGGCGGCGGTGGGGTACGAGACGGTGTCGCCGCTGCTGCGGCATTACCGCGAGGAATTCGGGATCAGCCCGCAGGACGACCGCAACACGATCAACTCGTTCCGGGTCGAGGGCAACCGGCCGTTGCCCTCGGCATAGCCGTCACGCGATGCTGCGGGCGGCGGCGCTGAGCGCATGCTGCAGCGATGCCGCCGCCGAGCGCGGTCCGATCACGCTGAACCGGCTCCCGGTTTCGCGGCAGACCAGGAAACATCCCAGATGCTCGATCGCTGTGCGAGTCGCCTCGCCGGCCGTCATCCGGCGGGTATTGACCGCCGAGAGCCGCTCGAACATGTCCACGGCGGCGGGCCCCTCGACATCGAAACGGGCCCAGCCGTCGGTCTGCTCGGTGACCGACGCGGTATCGCCGAGGCCCGCCTTCACGAGACGCGCGATGTCCTCATGCGTGGCGAACGGCGCCTCGACGAGCCATTGGTCGGGACCGGTCCAGATGAGCGCGTATTCGGCGTTGGCCGCCCAGTGGCCCGGACCGGGCAGGGCGATGCCGAAGAGCGCCTTCGCGGCGGTCCCGAACGGTTGCTGCTTGCCGAGGCGGCAGGCGACCGAGGCCAGCGCGGTATCGGTGACCTCGGCGATGGTGATGCCGCCGACCTGTTCCCGCTTCGGCGACGACGCGCCCAAGGGCGTTATGGCTGCCAGGTTATGCACGCAGACGCTCCCCTTCCGGATCGATGAAATGTGCGCTGACGACTTCGACCTCGGTCTCGGCATTGCCGACCGGGTTGACGGCGCGCAGGATCTCGCCCTTGCGCGCGGCGCCGTTCTTGAGGAAGCCGAGCCCGACGGTATGACCGAGATTCGGCGAATAGGCGACCGAGGTCATGTAGCCCTGATCGTTCGCGGCATTCGCCTCGGCGCCCTTGTTGATCAGGTGCGACCCGGCGGCGAAGCTCTCGGCGCGGTTGACCGGCCGGAAGCCCACGAGGTTCAGCGCGTCGTCGCGGTTCAGCCCCTCGCGCTCCGAGAGCGTCGAGCCGATCGCGTCCTTCTTCTTCGACACCATCCCGCCCATGCCGAGGTTCAGCGCCGTCGTTGTGCCGTTCAATTCGTTGCCGGCGGCATGGCCCTTCTCGATCCGCATCACGCCGAGCGCCTCGGTGCCGTAGACCACGGCATCGAATTCCTGCCCGGCCTCGACCATGCGCCGGATCAGCGCGTCGCCGTAGCGGGTCGGCACCGCGATCTCGTAGGCCAGCTCGCCCGAGAACGAGATGCGGAACAGCCGCGCCCTGAGCCCGCCGCAGACCGTGATCTCGCCGCAGCCCATGTAGGGGAAGGCCGCGTTCGAGATGTCGTGCTCGGCATCGACGATCTTCTGCAGGAGTTTGCGCGCATTGGGGCCGGCGACGGAAAACTGCGCCCAGGCCTCGGTCGTGGAGATCAGCTGCACATCCATGTCGGGCCACAGGCACTGGCGGCAGAATTCGAGATGCCGGTAGACGCCGACCGCGTTCGCCGTGGTCGTGGTCATCACGAAATGATCCTCGGCCAGGCGCGCGGTGGTGCCGTCGTCCATCGCCATGCCGTCCTCGCGCAGCATCAGCCCGTAGCGGACCTTGCCGACGGCGAGCTTGGCGAAGGCGTTGGC
>JBFKMA010000112.1:0-7272 GCA_041630175.1 Albidovulum sp. | reverse complement strand
TCACGAGGCCGAGCTCGTCGATGAGCCTGAGGTTCGCCACCCCCGCCGCCGCGCCGATCGGGTGCGCGGAGTAGGTCCAGCCGTGGCCGATCGCGCCCAGCTCGTCGGTGCCCTGCTCCAGCACCTTCCAGACCTTGTCGGAGACGATGGAACCCGAGAGCGGCGCATAGGCGGAGGTCATGCCCTTGGCGACGGTGATGATGTCGGCCTCGATCCCGAAATGATCCGAGCCGAACATCGTGCCGAGGCGGCCGAAGCCGGTCACGACCTCGTCGACGATCAGGAGGATGTCGTGGCGCTGAAGCACCTTCTGGATCGCCTCCCAGTAGCCGGCCGGAGGCGGCACGATGCCGCCGGTGCCGAGCACCGGCTCGCCGATGAAGGCGGCGATGGTGTCCGCGCCCTCGCGCGCGATCAGCGCCTCGAGCTCGGCCGCGCAATGCGCGACGAACTCGGCCTCGGACTGGTTCAGGTCCTTGCGGCGGTAGTAATAGGGCGCCTCGGTGTGGATCACCTGGCTCAGCGGCAGGTCGAACTTCTTGTGGAAAAGCTCCAGCCCCGTCAGCGAACCTGTCATCAGCCCCGAGCCGTGATAGCCGCGCCAGCGCGAGATGATCTTCTTCTTCTCGGGCCGGCCGAGGATGTTGTTGAAGTACCAGACCAGCTTGACGTTGGTCTCGTTCGCGTCCGAGCCGCCGAGGCCGAAATAGACCTTGGACATGTTCTTCGGCGCCCGGTCGAGGATCATCTTGGCGAGCGTGATCGAGGCCTCGGTGCCGTGGCCCACATAGGCGTGGTAATAGGCGAGTTCCTTGGCCTGCGCGGCGATGGCCTCGGCGATCTCCTGCCGTCCGTAGCCGACGTTGACGCAGTAGAGCCCGGCGAAGGCGTCGAGCAGGCGGTTGCCGTCACGGTCCTCGATGAAGACGCCCGACCCGGTCCGGATCACCCGGCTCGGGCTTTCGCCGCGCGCATGCTGGGCGAGATGCGTGGAGGGATGGAAGAAGTTCTCGCGGTCCCACTGGTCGAGCTGGTCGTTGGTAAGCATCGGTGTTCCTTTCCTCTCGTCAGGCCCAGTCGCGGCAGACGTATTTCACTTCGGTGAAGGCTTCCATCCCCAGACGCGCGCCTTCGCGCGCCAGCCCCGACTGCTTGACCCCGCCGAAGGGGATCGGCGCGCCGGTGACCTTGGTGCGGTTGACCGCGACCATGCCGAACTGCAGCGCGCGGCTGGCGCGGTAGATGCGGCGCGGGTCCTGGGTGTGAAGATAGGCGATGAGCCCGTATTCGGTGTCGTTGGCGCGCATCAGCGCCTCGTCCTCGCTGTCGAAGGGCGCGATGGCGGCCACGGGGCCAAAGGTTTCCTCATGCATGATCAGCGCTTCGGCCGGCACGTCCGCGAGGACCGTGGGCGCGTAGAAGAGCGCACCCGCCTCGTGCCGCGCACCGCCGGTGAGAAGCCGCGCGCCCTTCGCCAGGGCGTCGGCCACATGTTCCTCCTGCTTGGCCACGGCCTTTTCGTTGATCAGCGGGCCGATGTCGGGATCGTCCATGCCGGCGCCGAGGCTCAGCCGGGCGGTCGCTTCGGCCAAGCGTGCGCAGAAGGCGTCGTAGAGCGGGCGCTCGACGAAAAAGCGGTTGGCGCCGAGGCAGTCCTGCCCCGAAGTCGCGAACTTGGCCTTGACCGCCTCATCGACCGCGAGGTCGAGATCGGCGTCGGCGAAGACGAGGAACGGCGCGTGGCCGCCGAGTTCCAGCACCAGCCGTTTCACGGTATCGGCGCTTTGGCGGTAAAGCAGCCGCCCGATCGCGGTCGAGCCAGTGAAGGAGACGGCGCGGACGCGCGGATCGGCCATCCAGGGGGCGACGACGGTCGGTGCCTCGCCGGTGACGACGTTGAAGACGCCGGAGGGCAGGCCCGCGCGTTCGGCCAGCTCCGCCAGCGCCAGCGCCGAGAACGGGGTTTCGGCCGAGGGATGCACGATCACGGTGCAGCCCGCCGCCAGAGCTGCGGCGGCCTTGCGGGTGATCATCGCCGAGGGGACGTTCCACGGCGTGATCAGCGCGGCGACGCCCACCGGCTCGCGCCAAAGCTCGACCTCGGCATCGGGCAGGTGCGATGTGACGCCCTCGATGTTGCCGCGCTTGGCCTCCTCTGCGTAGTACTCGACGAAGGAGGCGGCATAGTCGATCTCGCCCCGCGCCTCGGAGATCGGCTTGCCCTGTTCGGCGACCATGATCCGCGCCAGATCCTCGCGCGCGGCGGTGATCAGGTCGAACCACCGCCTGAGGAGCGCCGAGCGCCGCTGCGGAAGCGTCGCCGCCCAGCCCGCGAAGGCCGCCTGCGCGGCATCGACGGCCGCCGCGCTCTGCGCCGCATCGAGCCGCGCCACGTCACCGAGCCAGCCGCCTTCGCCGGGATCGGTCACCGCGAAGGCGTCGCCGCCCGCCCCGGCGGTCCAGCGGCCGCCGACATAGGCGAAGGCGCGGAAGAGGCCCGGATCGGCGAGCGCGGGCATTGCGGTTGCGGGGGCGGCGGCGGTCAGCATGGCGGCACCTCTGGCACGTTGTCGGTTCGCGGCCAGTCTAGCGGCGCGCGGGCGAGGGATTTTCCGAACTGGCCGGGGCCGGCAGGGAAATCCTCTTTTTTGCGCCGCGTTGGCGATTATTCCTCTGCCGCCCATGCGCCGAGCAGCCGTTCCGGCAGCGGCGCCACCTGCTTCACCGGCTTGGTGACGACATAGGTGAAGTAGCGGCTCAGCCCGATGCCGCTCGCGAGGATGCGGTCGATCAGCCGCTGGTAGCTGTCGATGTCGCGGGTCACGATCTGCAGGAGGTAGTCGAACCCGCCGCCGAGCGCCCAGCAGGCCACGACCTCGTCATGGTCCGCCATCGCCTCCTCGAAGGCGCGCAGCCGCTCGGCGCGGTGGCTCTCGACCTCGGCCACGACGAAGACCACGACATGCGGCGCGATCTTCCTCAGCTCGACGTCGGCGCGGTAGCCGGTGATGATCCCGGCCTCCTCGAGCCGCTTCAGGCGCTCCCAGCAGGGGGTCGCGCTGAGGTTCACCCGCGCGGCCAGTTCGGACTTGGTGATCCGCCCCTCGCGGGACAGGACCGACAGGATGCGCAGATCACGGGTATCGAGCTTTAGCTGGGCCATGGGGCGGCAGGATGTGGGGCGCGGCGGGGCTTGTCAATTGTTCTGATACGGCGCATGAATGAACCATGACAATGTGGATGCCGAAACCCGAAGACCTGAAGCGCCCCGCCTACCGTTCACTGGCCGAGGCGATCAGCCGCGCGGTCGATGCCGGCGAGCTGAAATCGGGCGACCGGCTGCCCACGCATCGCGATCTGGCCTACCGGCTCGGGATCAGCGTGCAGACCGTGAGCCGCGCCTACGAGGAACTTATCGGCCGCGGCATCATCGCCGGCGAGGTCGGGCGCGGCACCTTCGTGCGCGCCAGTCCGGGCGACGCGCGGCCGCCGTTCCTGCCCGACAGCCAGCACGACCGGCTGGTGGACTGCTCGATCCTGAAGCCGGTCTGCGACCCGATCCATGTCGAGCACATGCGCGCGGCGCTGACGCGGCTCGGGGCCGAGCTGCCCGGTTCGGTGGTGCTCTCGTTCCGGCCCTCGGTCGCGCTCGGGAACTACCGCGCGAGCGCGATGAAATGGCTCGGCCGCTGCGGGCTCAGCCCGCGCGCGGAATCGGTGCTGCTGACCAACGGCAACACCTCGGCGATGACCATCGCGCTGATGTGCGCCGCCAATCCCGGCGATCTGGTCGTGACCGAGGAGATCGGGCACCACACGCTGAAGCCGCTCTGCCGCTATCTCGGTCTGCGCCTGAAGGGCGTGCGGATCGACGCCGAGGGCGTGGTGCCCAAGGATTTCGATGCGGTCTGCCGGGCCAATGCCGTCAAGGCGCTCTACCTGATGCCCACCGGGCTCAACCCGACCGCCGCGATGATGAGCGCGGAGCGGCGGCGCGAGCTTTGTGCGATCGCCGGGCGCCACGACGTGCTGATCGTCGAGAACGACGCCTGGGGGCCGCTGCAGCCCGACCGCCCGGCGCCGATGGCAGCGCTCGCGCCCGAGCGGGTGTTCTATTTCACCGGCTTCAGCAAATGCATCATGCCGGGGCTCAGGGCCGGCTATCTCGTCGTGCCCGAACGGTTCGAGACCGCGGCGGCGAACCGGCACATGGTGACGAACTGGATGGCGACGCCGCTGATGGCCGACATCGCCGCGAACTGGATCGAGGACGGCACGGCGGCGCGTCTGGTGGAGTGGCAGATGGCGGCGCTGGCGCGGCGCAACCGGCTGGCCGCCGAGATCCTGTCGGGGATCGAGTTCCGCGCCTCGCCGAACGGCCTGCATGTCTGGCTGCCGCTGCCCGCGTCCTGGACCGAGGAGGAATTCGTCGCCCATGCCCGGCTGAACGGCGTGGCGGTGGCGCCGGGCTCGTCCTTTACCCTCGGTGATCGTCCGATCCCGGCGGCGGTCAGGATCTGCATCGGCGCCGCGACCGAAGAGGCGCTTGCGCGCGGGCTCGCCACGATCGCGCGGCTGGCCCGCAGCCACCCGGAGCCGGCGCTGCTGACGATCTGATCTGCACGCAAGATTGTCATGATTTAAAATAGCATTTGACTTGCGATTGTTCTCATTTCACCTTGCGCCACGTTCAGACAATGCTTGGCTCAGGGGGCATCGGCGGTGACGGCACCGATCATCCGCATCGACAAGGTCAACAAGAGCTTCGGCGCCTTCGAGGTCCTGAAGGACCTCAGTTTCGATGTCGGCGCGGGCGAGAAGCTGGCGCTGATCGGCCCTTCGGGCTCGGGCAAGACCACGATCCTGCGCATCCTGATGACGCTCGAGGCGATCAATTCCGGCATGATCCTCATCGAGGACGAGCCGCTGTGGCACATGCGGCGCGGCGACCAGCTGGTGCCGGCGGACGACGCGCATCTGCACAGGATGCGCGCCAAGGTCGGCATGGTGTTCCAACTCTTCAACCTCTTTCCGCACAAGACGGTGCTGGAGAACGTGACGCTGGCGCCGATCCTGACCAAGGGCGTGCCGAGGGCCGAGGCCGAGGCCGACGGGATGCGCCTTCTGGAGATGGTCGGCATGGCCGACAAGGCCGGGCAGAAGCCGGCGCAGCTGTCGGGCGGCCAGAAGCAGCGCGTCGCGATCGCCCGCGCGCTGGCGCTGAAGCCGAAGATCATGCTCTTTGACGAGGTCACGTCGGCGCTCGACCCCGAACTGGTCGAGGAGGTGCTGAACGTCATGCGCCGGCTCGCCGAGGAAACCGACATGACCATGCTGCTCGTCACCCACGAGATGAGCTTCGCGCATGACTTCGCCGACCGGGTCCTGTTCTTCGACGGCGGCCGCATCGTCGAGGAGGGTCCGCCCGACCAGATCTTCACCAACCCGCAGGAGGAACGCACCAAGGCCTTCCTGCGCAAGATCGTCGCCGCAGGCCAGCGCATCTGATGCGGGCCCGAACGAAGACGGCATGACCAGCAACAGCGAGGAGAACCGGAACATGAAACTGAGAACGATCCTGACACTGACGGCTTTCGGCGCCGCGTCGCTGACCGCCACCGCCGCCGCGCAGGCGGCCACGCTCGACGAACTGAAGGAGCAGGGCTTCGCCCGCATCGCCATCGCCAACGAGCCGCCCTGGACCCAGGTCACCTCGGACGGCAAGGTGTCGGGCGCGGGGCCCGACGTCGCGCTCGCGGTGCTGCAGAAGCTCGGCGTGGGCGAGATCGTCGCCTCGATCTCGGAATACGGCGCGATGATCCCGGGCCTGCAGGCGCGGCGCTTCGACATGGTCGCCGCCGGGCTCTTCATCAAGCCCGAACGCTGCGAGGCGGTCGCCTTCTCGCAGCCCGACCTCTGCGACGCGGAAAGCTTCATGGTCAAGGAAGGCAACCCGATGGGGCTGAAGAGCTTCGCCGACATCGCATCGACCGGCGCCAAGGTTGGCGTCGTCGGCGGCGGCACCGAGGAGAAGCTCGCCATCGAGGCCGGCGTGGCGCGGGAGAACGTCATCGTGGTGCCCGACCCGCAATCCGGCTCGAAGATGCTCCAGGACGGCCGCATCGACGTCTACGCGCTGCCGGTCCTGTCGATCTCCGACCTCCTGATGAAGGCCGGCGAAGGCTCGGGGCTCGAGATGTTCGCGCCCGTGGAGGGCACGCCGATCTTCTGCGCCGGCGTCGCCTTCCGCAAGGAGGACAGCGAACTGCGCGACGCCTATGACGCGGTGCTGGCCGAGATGAAGGCCAATGGCGAGTTCGCCGCGATCGTCGAGCCCTATGGCTACTCGGCCGCGGCGGCGATGCAGACCGACCGCGAGACGCTGTGCGGCGGGCCGAACTGAGCCAGGCAACGTTCCGGGGGCGGCGCGCCCGCCCCCGGTCCCTCCAGCGGTGAGACTGACCCTCGATGGAACAATGGTCCGGATATATCGGCCTGATCCTCAGCGGCGCCGGCGTGACCGTGCAGATCACGCTGATGTCCTGCGCGCTCGCCCTGGTCGCGGCCTTCATCGGCGGTCTCGGCCGGGTGTCGCGCTACTGGCCGCTGCGCTGGCTCGCCACCACCTATATCGAGTTCTTCCGCGGCACCTCGATCTTCGTGCAGCTCTTCTGGGCCTATTTCGTGCTGCCGCTGCTCGGCATTCCGCTGACGCCGATGCAGGCCGGGGTGATCGCGCTTGGCCTCAATGTCGGGGCCTATGGAGCCGAGGTGGTGCGGGGTGCGATCAAGTCGGTGCCGCGCGAGCAATACGAGGCCTGCACCGCGCTGAACCTCACGCGCTTCCAGGAAATGCGCCACGTGATCCTGCCGCAGGCCCTCGTGCTGATGCTGCCCACATTCGGCAACAACGCGATCGAGCTTCTGAAGGGCACCGCGATCGTGTCGCTGATCTCGCTCAGCGACATGACCTTCCAGGCGCAGGTGGTGCGCGCCCAGACCGGATCGACGGCGGTGCCGTTCCTGACCATCCTCCTACTTTATTTCGTCTTCTCGCTGATCCTGTCCAATTCCATCAAGGCGCTCGAGCGGCATCTGTCGCGGGGCCTCGACGTGACGAAGGCCTGAGCGATGACCTGGGATTGGAACTTCGTCTGGTCGATCCTGCCGCAGCTCGGGCAGGGCGTGATCGTGACCATCCAGGCAACGCTGATGGGCACAGTGCTCGCGATGTTCGTCGGGCTCGCGCTGGCGATCGGGCGGCGGTCGCCG
>JBFKMA010000111.1:0-7312 GCA_041630175.1 Albidovulum sp. | reverse complement strand
GGGTCAGGTGCCGCCCGATCTCGGGCAGCTTTTCCAGGGTCATGAAGAGCGTCGCCGCCCCCATCCAGACCAGGTTCATGACGCCGCCGACGAAGCCGAGCGCCATGAGCGCCCAGCAGCAGCCAAGGCAGAGCGCGCCGAGCCTCAGCCCCATGCCGAAGGCCGCGGGCGCACCGGGCCGCCAGTGCTGCATGAAGAAGGTGAGCGGCATCCGGCACTTCGCGAGGCAGGCCGCCTTGAACGCGGAGAACTGGTAGGCACCGGCGCCGCAAAGCAGCGCCGCCGTCAGCCAGGGCGACAGGCTCGCGCCGGCCGGCGTCAAGAGCCCGCCCCGCGCCAGCGCCGCCTGCGCCGCAGCGCCGAAGGCCGAGGCGCCAAGCCAGATTGCGAGGTAGCCCGCGACCAGCGCAGCCGCGCCCCGCCCGGTCGTGGCACCAGTGGCGCCGAGATCGATGAAGGTCCGAAGCGCGGGCACGAAGGTCGGCAGCATCATCGCCGCCGCCATCAGCGCCCACATCGCCCAGAGCGCAAGCGGCTCGGCCTCGCCCGCCGAGGCGCAGAGCGCCGCCCAGAACTCCGCCGGGACCGATCCGAGTTCCGCCCCCGGCACGTCCCGCGCCATCAGCGCCGCCGCGACCCAGGCGCAAAGCACGAGGCCGTAGAAGCCGAGCCAGCCCGCCCCACGCAAGGAAATCCGCGCCGA
The DNA here is from genome assembly GCA_041630175.1 of Albidovulum sp. Taxonomy (GTDB): domain Bacteria; phylum Pseudomonadota; class Alphaproteobacteria; order Rhodobacterales; family Rhodobacteraceae; genus Albidovulum. Next base: position 6,609 of record JBFKMA010000111.1, on the reverse strand, counting down.
CGCGCGCCTTTCGCCATGCTCGATCGGTGCGGACATGGATGCCCCCGGACAGAAAAGGATGGACGGATGCCCCCGTCGCGCCTAGGGTCTGCCTGTTCGGGGCAAATGTCAAACAATTAATGTCTGACAATTGAGATTGGGAACGTGATGGAAAAGCTGACGCTCGGCACCGAGGGCGAATTGCCGGTCCGCATTGCCCAGGCGATCCGCGATGCGATCGTCGAGGGCCGGCTGATCGTCGACCAGCGCCTGCCGTCCGAGCAGGAACTGGCCGAGCAGTTCGGCGTCTCGCGCCCGACGGTGCGCGAGGCGCTGAAACGGCTCGCGGCGCAAAGCCTGATCCGGACCCAGCGCGGCGCCACCGGCGGGGCCTTCGTCAACCGCATCTCCTACGAGGAGGCGGCGGGCCAGCAGATCACCACCTCGACTCTGCTCCTGTCGATGAACGCCGTGGATTTCGAGACCGCCTGCGAGGCGCGCTACGCGCTCGAACGCGCCTGCCTGCCCTTCGCGGCCGCGCGCCGCGCGCCGGACCATCTCGCGGCGATGCGGGCCGAGATCTTCCGACAGGGCCAGTCAGGACTTTCGGACGAGGGCTTCTGCGCTTCGGACGTTGCCTTCCACCGCGCGCTGGTCGACGCCGCGCACAACCCGGTGCTGTCCTACCAGCTCGCCGGCGCGGTCGAGGCGATGCAGCCCCTGATGAACATGATCACCTTCACCGCCCGCTCGCGCGAACGCATCCTGGCCTTGCACACGGCCATAGCCGACGCGATCGAGGCGCGGGACGCGGCCGCGGCCGAGACGGCGCTGGCGGAGCTTGCCGGCTACACGGTGAAGCTCGCCGACGACGTGCGGGCCAAGCGGCAGGCGCGGCAGTAAAGCCGGCCCCGGGGTGTAGCCGCAGGCATGCATGGATTTCGCATTTCGCCCCGCCTGTGAGACAATTCCGAAACCCGAGCGCCGCATGCGTCGGACCGATCGGAGCAATCATGTTCAATCGTCGCAACCGGCCGCAACTCCCGCCATCCGTCGCCGCCCCCCGCCTAGCCCTGGCGCTCGCGGCGGCCGCAACGGGACCAGCCGGCGCCGTCGAACGCTGTGGAGACCTGCATGTGCTCGTCACGCAGGCCCAGTCGAATTTCTCGGGAATCGCGGCGGGAGGAACCGCTCCGGCACCGCCGCCGCTGCCGGGCGCGGCCGCGGATTGCGCCGTGTCCCCGTCATTGTCCGGCCGGAATGTCTATCAATGCGCCTGGGAGTACCCTTACCGGTCACCTCATGCGAATGAAGCCTTCGAGGCGCTTCATGGCCTGATCGGGGAATGTTTCGGGGATCGCGCGCCCATGCGCAAAGATCCGGGCGTCAACCACCCCGACTTCTACGACCTGCGCCAGTATCGGCTGGATCACGTCGACCTGTCGGTGTCGATCAAGGAAAAGGCGGCGCTGCAAGCCACCTTCGTCTTCCTTCGCATCCACGGCGTCGCACTGGATTGACGGCGGGTCCGGCGCCCCGTTCGCGCTCCGGCGCACGCGAACGGTTTGGAACCCTGCCTTTACGCCTTGGCCTCGCGCTCCTTCAGGAGCCGGGTCAGCCAGTCGGGGTCCATCTCCGGCACCGAGGACAGCAGGAGCTCGGTATAGGGATCGTGCGGCGGCTGGAACATCTCGTCCTTCGGGCCCTGCTCGACCACCCGTCCGTTCTGCATCACCACCACCTCGTCGGCGATGGCGCGCACGGTGGCGAGGTCGTGGGTGATGAACATGTAGGCGAGGTCGAACTCGGACTGGAGCCGGTCGAGGAGCCTCAGGATTCCTTCCGCGACGAGCTGGTCGAGCGCCGAGGTCACCTCGTCGCAGATGATGAACTGCGGCTCGGCGGCGAGCGCGCGGGCGATGCCGACGCGCTGCTTCTGGCCGCCGGAGAGCTCCGAGGGCAGCCGGTCGACGAAGGTGTCGGGATCGAGCTCGATGAGGTGCAGGAGATCGCGGATCCGCTCGGTCAGCGCCTTGCCCCTCAGCCCCAGATACATCTGCGCCGGCCGGCCGATCAGCTCGCGCAGGCGCAGCTTGGGATTGAGCGCGGTATCGGCCATCTGGTAGATCATCTGCGCCTGCCTGAGCTGGTCGCGCGAGCGGCTGCGGTAATCGGGCGGCAGCGCCTTGCCGTCGAACAGCACCTGGCCCTGACGCGGCGGCAACAGCCCGGTGATCACCCGCGCGGCGGTGGACTTGCCCGAGCCGCTTTCGCCGACCACCGCGACGGTGCGGCGCTTGTGGATGTCGAAGTTGACGTTCTTCAGGATGTCGACCTGACCGTAACCCGCCGTCACCGCCCGGACCGAGACCACCGGCGTGGTGCCCTTCTCGGCCGGCGGCTGCGTCGGCCGCGCGTGGGACCTGACCGCCCAGAGCGACTTCGTGTAGTCCTCCTTCGGCTGCGACAGCATGCTGCGGGTATCGGCCTCCTCGACCTCGTCGCCGCGCAGGAGCACCTTGATCCTGTCGGCCATCTGCGCCACCACCGCGAGGTCGTGGGTGATGTAGATCGCCGCGGTGTCGAACTGCGCGACGATGTCGCGGATCGCCGAGAGGACCTCGATCTGGGTGGTCACGTCGAGCGCCGTGGTCGGCTCGTCGAAGATGATCAGGTCGGGCCGGCAGGACATCGCCATCGCCGTCATCGCCCGCTGCAACTGCCCGCCCGAGACCTGGTGCGGATAGCGGAAACCGATCTCCTCGGGGTTCGGCAGCCGCATCCGGCGGTAGAGCTCGACCGCGTCATGCTCCGCCTCGGCGCGACTCATCACGCCGTGCTGCACCGGCGCCTCGCTGTACTGGTCGATGAGCTTGTGTGCCGGGTTGAAGCTCGCCGCCGCCGATTGCGCGACATAGGCGATGCGCTTGCCTCTGAGCGCGCGCCGCTGGTCCTTGGTCGCGGCCCGAAGGTCGATCCCGTCGAAGTCGATCGTGCCGCCCGAGATCCGGCAGCCGTCGCGGACAAACCCCATCGCGGCGAGCCCGAGCGTCGACTTGCCCGCGCCCGATTCGCCAATCAGGCCCAGCACCTCGCCCTTGTGCAGCGTGATGTCGACGCCCTTGATGATCGGCGACCAGGTCTCGTCCGAGCGGCCCTCGATATGGATGTCGCGCATCGTGAGAAGAACGGGCTTGTTGGTCGTGTCCTTCATCGCCTCACTCCTTCAAGCCGCTGGCGCGGTGCAGCATCCAGTCCACCACGAAGTTCACCGCCACCGTCAGGAGCGCGATCGCGCCCGCCGGCAACAGGGGCGTGACATCGCCGAAGGTGATCAGCGCCGCGTTCTCGCGCACCATCGAGCCCCAGTCGGCGGTCGGCGGCTGGATGCCGACGCCGAGGAAGGAAAGCGCCGAGATCATCAGGAAGACGAAGCAGAACCTCAGCCCGAACTCTGCGACCAGCGGCGCCATCGCATTGGGCAGGATCTCGCGGGTGATCAGCCGCCAGAGCCCCTCGCCCCGGAGCTTCGCCGCCTCGATATAGTCCATCACCACGATGTTCTGCGCCACCGACCGGGCAAGCCGGAACACCCGCGTCGAGTCGATCGTGGCGATCACCAGAACCAGCGTGATGACCGAGGTGCCGAAGATCGTCAGCAGAAGGAGCGAGAAGATCAGGGACGGGATCGCCATCAGGATGTCGACCACCCGGCTCAGCGCCTGGTCGAGCCAGCCGCCCACGGTCGCGGCGAGAAGCCCGAGGATCGAGCCGGCGAGGAACGCCAGCGCCGTCGTCGCGAAGGCGATGCCCACCGTGTTGCGGGCGCCGTAGACGAGCCGCGTGAAGAGGTCGCGGCCGAGATTGTCGGTGCCGAAGAGATGGGTGGAATCCCAGGGCAGGAACTGGGCGCCGACGACCTGACGCTCGGCAAAGGGCGCGATCAGCGGCGCGAAGATCGCGACGAGGACGTAGATCAGGATCACGAGCATGCCGAAGCCCGCCGAGATCGGCGCGGTCCTCAAGGCCCGCGCCGTGGGCCCGCGCGTCACCGCGATGGCGAGGGCGCGAAAGAGCCAGCCCGCGCCCATCGCGAGGGCGACGGCGACGGCGATCCAGAAGAGGGTGATCAGAACGGACATGCGGGCGCCCTCACTTGCGATGGATCAGACGCGGGTTCGACAGCGTCGAGAGCACATCCGCGGTGAGATTGAGAAGCACATAGGCCGCCGCGAAGATCAGCGCGACCGCCTGCACGACCGGGAAGTCGCGCTTGGCCACCGAGTCGACCATCAGCTGGCCGAGGCCCGGGTAGACGAAGACCACCTCGACCACCACGACGCCGGTGATGAGATAGGCGAGGTTCAGCGCCACGACGGTGATGATCGGCGCCAGCGCGTTCGGCAGCGCGTGGCGCAGGATCACCCGCATCGGCTTGACGCCCTTGAGCCGCGCCATCTCGATGTAAGGAGAGGCCAGGAGGTTGATGATCGCCGCCCGCGTCATCCGCATCATGTGCGCGGTGACGACCAGCGTGAGCGTCAGCGCCGGCAGGAAGGTGCGGTAGAGCGACTCGCCGAAACCGGTATTGGCGTCGACCCGCGCCATCGAGGGGAACAGGCCCGACTGGGCGAGCACGAAGATCAGGATATAGGCGACGAAGAATTCCGGGAACGAGATCGAGGTCAGCGCCAGCGCATTGGCGCCGCGGTCGAACCAGGTATTGCGGAACAAGGCCGCGAGGACGCCGAGGATGAGCGACAGCGGCACCGCGATCGCGGCGGCATAGAGCGCGAGGAACAGCGTGTTGCCGAGCCGGGTGGCGATCAGGTCCGAGATCGGCCGCTTGTTGGCCAGCGAGGTGCCGAAATCGCCCTGGACCGCGCCCATCAGCCAGTTGCCGTAGCGCACATAGGCCGGCTGATCGAGCCCGAGCTCGCGCCGGAACGCCGCCACCGTCTCCTCGGTCGCCGCCTGGCCCAGCACCGCCTCGGCGAGGTCGCCCGGCAGCATCTCGGTGGCCGAGAAGATGATCAGCGAGATGACAAAAAGCGTCAAAAGCCCCAAGCCCAGACGCTTGGCGATCATGGCCCAGATTGCGGACACCGCAGCCCCCCTTTCCTATGCGGCCGGTTCTCCGGCCGTCCCCCTTGGCCCGAGCCGGGCAGGATGGGCCCCGGCGCGCGTTGCGCCGGAGCCCCTCAGTCTCAGGCGAACCACCAGCGCTCGAGCGCGCGGAAGCCGTCGAGCGTCCAGTTGCCCGCGACCGTCTCCTCGTGGGCGACCTTGTCGGACATGCCCATGACGTAGCTCGCGAACATCGGGATGATCACGCCGCCCTCGTTGGAGCAGATCGCCTGCATCTCGTGATACATCCCGCGGCGCTTGTCCTCGTCGAGTTCGGACCGCGCGGCGAGCAGGAGCTCGTTGAAGCGCGGATGATCCCAGAACGTGTCGTTCCACGGCACGCCCGCGGCATAGGCCATCGAGAACATCCAGTCCTCGGTCGGCCGGCCGCCCCAATAGACCGCGGAGAACGGCTTCTTCATCCAGACATTGTCCCAGTAGCCGTCGTTCGGCTCGCGGACGACCTCGATGTTGATCCCGGCGGCGGCGGCCTTCTCGGAGAACAGCACGCCCGCATCGACCGCCCCGGTGAAGGCGGCGTCGGCGGCCGAGAGCTGGACCGTCAGGCTGTCCATGCCGGCTTCCTTGAGGTAGAACTTGGCCTTGTCCGGATCGTAGGTGTGCTGCTCGAGCTCGGAGTGATGGAAGCGCTGCGAGGGTGCGATCGGGTGGTCGTTGCCGACCGAGCCATAACCGCCGAGGATCTTGTCGACCATCTCCTGCCGGTCGAGCGCGTATTTCAGCGCCATGCGGACATTGTTGTCCGCGAACGGCGTCGCGCGGGTATCCATCGCGAAGGTGTAGTGCTGGGTGCCGACGACACTGAGGATCTTGATCCCCGGCGCGCGCTGCAGGAGGCCCACGGTGTTGAGGTCCACCGGGTCGATCACATCGACCTCGCCGGTGATCAGGGCGTTCTGGCGGGCCGCCGAGTCGAGGATCGTGTTCATCTCGATCCCGTCGAAATGCGCGCGGTCCGTCTTCCAGTAGTTCGGGTTGCGCGTGAGCTTGGCCGAGACGCCCGGCTCCCAGCTGTCGATCACGTAGCCGCCGCAGCCGTCATGCGTCATCGGGTCGATCTTGCCGTCGGTCGAGGGCAGGATCGGCAGGTGGTAGTCCGACATGATGAACGGGAAGTCGGCATTGCCGGCGCTCAAGGTGAACACCACGACATTCGAGCCATCGGCCTTGATGTCGGAGATCGGCGCGACGATCGGCTTGGCGGCCGATTTCGAGTCTTCGCCGCGATGGTGGTTGATCGAGGCCACGACGTCATCGGCGGTCACGGTGCCGCCGCTGTGATAGGTGATGCCGTCGCGGAGCTTGAAGGTCCAGGTGGCGGCGTCGGCCGAAGCCTCCCAGCTTTCCGCAACCTCGCCGACCAGCGAGCCGTCCGCCGCGATCTCGGTCAGATAGCCGTTGCGCGCCGTGTGCAGGACCTGCACGAACTGCGAATCCCAGGTCGCGGGATCGGCGCTGTCGGTGGTGTTGCCGCTGGCCTGG
>JBFKMA010000110.1:0-7312 GCA_041630175.1 Albidovulum sp. | reverse complement strand
GGCTCGGCTATTTCGACCCCGACATCGTGACCTTCTACGGCCGCGACGAGGGCGAGAACCGCACCCAGCTCATCCAGCATGTGAGCCAGCTTTCGGTGATGCTGCGCGCACAGCCGAAAGCGCCCGAACTCGACGAGCCGCGGCGGATCGGCTTCCGGCTCGCCGCCGATCTCGAGCGCAAGTGACGTCACCGTGGCGCATCGGATTGTGCCTGCGGCAGATCGGTGCCCTTCGGGGGTCGTGACAGGGGCCGATGAATCGGGTATGCGGGCCGAAACGCCAGACCGGGAGTGCGACAGATGGCCGAACACAAGCACGGCAGCATGAACATCAAGACCCACGAGAAGACCTACGAGGGCTTCATCCGCTTCATCACCTGGGGTGCGGCGGCCTCGATCGCGGCCCTGATCCTGCTGGCGCTCGCCAACGCCTGACCTGCCGCGGCGACGGGGATTTCCTACATGCTCAGACTAGCGATCTGCCTCGTCGCGCCGCTTGCGCTGGCCGCCTGCGGCGCCGAGCCGGTCTGGGCGCCGGACGAGGCCGTGACGCGGGCGCGCTATGTCTCCGAGGAGCCGGCCTCGATCACGCTCTACACCGTCGTGCGCAAGAAGGGCGGCGAGGGCGCGCATTCGGGGCTGATGATCAATGGCAGCCAGCGTGTCATGTTCGATCCTGCCGGAACCTGGAATCACCCGGGTGTTCCCGAACGCAACGACCTGCATTACGGCATCACCGAGCGGATGCGGAAATTCTACATCGACTACCACGCGCGCGAGACCTTCGACGTGATCGAGCAGCGGGTGCCGGTGAGCCGGGAGGTCGCCGACGCGGCGATCCGGCGGGCGGAGACCTACGGCGCGGTCAACAAGGCCTTCTGCGGCAATTCGGTGAGCGACATCGTGAGCGGGCTTCCCGGCTTCGAATCGGTGCCGCGCACATTCTTCCCGAACCGGATCCACGATGCCTTCGCCGAACTGCCGGGGGTGACCGAGAAGGTCCACGAGGACGGCGACCCGGACAACAATTCCGGCGTCCTCCTCGTCCAGAAGGAGCAGGTCCCCGCGGTCTACGACAACTGACCGCGCGGCTCAGTCGAAGATGCCGGTCACGCGGCCAAGGAGCATGAAGGCCCGCGCGGTGCGGGTCTCGGCCAGTTCGGCGATCTCCTGATCGCTGGCGTTCTTCTCGAACTCCACGAAAGTGCGGTCGAACTGGCGCAGGAAATGATGCGCGGCGTCGCGGAAGATCGTGTCCTGCCGCATCCGCCCCGCCGTGAGCGCGAGGCTCGAGCGGTCGCGCACGCCGCCGAGCGCGGCGACGGGGCGGCCGCGCTCGCCTTGCGCGAAGCGGCGCCAGATCTCGGGCCGGGCGCGGTCGGGCTTCAGGTCGTCCATGTAGATGCCGTCCTGGCTCAGGAGCGTCAGCGCGTCCTGCGCGGCGCGGATCAGCTTGGCCATGCCGCGATCCTCGAGCGTGCGGCGCAGGGCGCGGAAGCCCTCCCGGTCCTCGGGACTGTCGGGGAAGTTCAGCGCCCGGACGAAATCGGCGATCGATACCGGCTCGGCCAGCGCCTCGGCCGGGGTGCCGAGCGCGAGTGCGGGCTGCTGCTCGGCCTGGTCGGCCGGCTGCCGCGGGCCGAGCGCGGCCTTGGCCGCCGCCGCGGGCCGGGCGGCGCCGGGATCGCGGCGCGAGGTGAAGCTGACGATGGCGTTCTCGGCCTGGCGGGCGGAGGCGGCGATCTCCTCCAGCCGCTTCTCGACCGAGGGGCGCGCGACGCCGGCCTGCGCCTGGCTGACATAGGCATGGCGCATCGCGTCGATCGCCGATTGCAGGCGGCGGGTTTCGGAGCGCATCTCGCGCGCGGTCCTGAGCGTGATGGCGGCGATCCAGATCAGCGCCGCCGGCAGGAACACCGCCACCAGCGCCATGACCGTCCGGGGCGCGCCGCGCGCCTCCGCGCCGTCGCCCGCGAAGAGCAGGTAGCCACCCGCCAGCGCGATCCACAGAAAGCTCACCGCCGCGGCGACGATGTCGCTCGGCGTCAGTCCGCGTTCGGCATCGGGGCGCGAGTAGAGACCAAGCTCCGCCGGGCCGTCGCTGCCCGGTTCCGGTCTGTGCTCATCTGGCATGACGCCGCCCTCCGGCCCGGTCTCAGACGTAGCGGATGCTCAGGACTTCGTAGCTCTTGTCGCCGCCGGGGGTGCGCACCTCGACGCTGTCGCCGGCATCCTTGCCGATCAGCGCGCGCGCCAGCGGCGAGCGGATGTTGAGAAGCCCGCGCTCGATGTCGGCCTCGGCCTCGCCGACGATCTGGTAGGTGCGCTCCTCGTCGCTGTCCTCGTCGACGAGCGTCACCGTCGCGCCGAACTTGATCGCGCCCGAGAGCCTGGCCGGGTCGATCACCTCGGCCCGGCTGAGGAGCCCTTCGAGCTCCTTGATGCGGCCTTCGACGAAGCTCTGGCGTTCGCGCGCGGCGTGGTATTCGGCGTTCTCCGACAGGTCGCCGTGTTCCCGCGCCTCGGCGATGGCGCGGATCACCGCCGGCCGTTCCACCGTCTTCAGGGTTTTCAGTTCCTGATCGAGCGCGGTGTGGCCCGCGCGGGTCATCGGTATCTTTTCCATCTCTGCCTGTACTAGAACACCGGCCCAAAAAATGCCCGGATTATGCGCGACACCAAGCTGTAAATCCGGGAAGCGGCCCGAGGTCAATAGCCGTGCGCCGTCATACCTGCCGGGATACGGAAAAACGCCAAGTAGGGTCCGAAGCAAAACGTGAAGCTGTTTTTTCGTATCGCATTCATCTATCTGCTCGTGAGTTTCGTGATTACCGGCCTTGCGCGCGATATCACGATGGATCTTGCGCTGCGGGCCCTTTACGCGACCATCGCCTTCGGCAGCACCATCGCGTGGGCGGCTTTGTGGATACTTCCCCTGTTCCTGATCGTGCCTTTCGTGATGGGGCTGCAGAATTTCGTGTCGAACCTCAGTGTTCTTGGCTACGCGATCCTGGGCAGTACGGTGCTACAGACGGGCTTTTCCTTCCTGAAATCGAAGATTCCTATGCTCGTGCCCTTTTACGCCGACCGTCCGCTCGCGGAATTTGACCGCTGGCTGCATGGCGGCAGCGATGCCTGGGAACTGGCGCATCGCTGGACCGAAGGGCTTCCGGTTGACCGGATCCTGCCGGTCTATCTGTCGGCCTGGGCGATCCCCGGGGTCGCGCTGGCGCTGATCATCGCGGTCTCGGACCGCCACCGCGAGCGCACGGCACGGTTTCTGACTCTCTATCTTTGCTGCTGGCTGATCCTCGGCAATGTCTTCGCCTTGATCGGATCCTCGGCCGGGCCGATCTTCTATGACGTGCTGGAAGGTGGCGAGCGGTTCAGGGCCCTGCACGACACGCTGGCCGTCTCGGGCGTGACCGAAAGCCACATCGGGCTGATACAATCCTATATCTGGAGCGCCTATGCCGACAAAGGGATGGAGATTGGCGCGGGCATTTCCGCCTTTCCCAGCGTTCACGTCGGGATCGCCACGATTGTGGCGCTCTATCTCGGCGAACGCAGCCGCTGGCTGATTCTGCCCGGGCTCGCCTTCCTCGCCGTGATCCTGTTCCTGTCGGTCTATACTGGCTATCACTATGCGGTGGATGGGTATTTTTCGATCCTCTTCATCGGCGGGCTCTGGCTGGCACTGCGTCGCGTGACCCTGACCGAGATTGCGTTGCCGCGCCTTCTTGTCCCGGCGACGCTGGTAACTGTGGCGCAGCGCTAGGGAGCCGCGCAAAGAGAGTGGCGGCAATGTTCCGAATTTTGCCGCTTCTGTCGCGTCAGAACCGTTGCGTGGCGCATATTCTTCACAACGGAAAAACAGGGTTGGACCGCCGCACCGATCGGGCGCGTGGCGTCATTATTGCGTCTGATCGCTGGGTAGGCTAACGATCTTGCGCGTTGAAAACGGGCTCTGGCAGGCGTGACGAAAGGGAGACGAGATGGTCGAGATCGAACGGGAATCGATGGAATATGACGTGGTGATCGTCGGCGCGGGTCCTGCGGGACTTTCGGCCGCGATCCGGCTCAAGCAGCTTGATGCCGACCTCAACGTCGTCGTGCTGGAAAAGGGCTCCGAAGTCGGCGCGCATATCCTGTCGGGCGCGGTGCTCGACCCCTGCGGCCTCGACGCGCTCATTCCCGACTGGAAGGAGAAGGGCGCGCCAATCAAGACCGAGGTGACGGAGGACAACTTCTACCTCCTCGGCGAGGCCGGCAAGGTCCGCATCCCGAACTGGCCGATGCCGCCCTTGATGTCGAACCACGGCAAGTACATCGTCTCGATGGGCAATGTCTGCCGCTGGATGGCCGAGCAGGCCGAGGGCCTCGGCGTCGAGATCTTCCCGGGCATGGCGGCGAGCGCGCTGGTCTACGGCGACAAGGGCGAAGTGAAGGGCGTCGTCGCCGGCGAGATGGGGCTTTCCGCGGACGGCACCCCCGGCCCGCAATACGAGCCCGGCATGGAACTGCACGGCAAGTATGTCTTCATCTGCGAGGGCGTGCGCGGTTCGCTCGCCAAGGAGGTGATGGCGAAATACGAGCTCTCGAAGGGTCACTGCCCGCAGAAGTTCGGGCTTGGCATGAAGGAGATCTGGGAGATCGATCCCTCCAAGCACAAGGAAGGCACCGTCACCCACACGATGGGCTGGCCGCTCGGCAAGAATGCCGGCGGCGGGTCGTTCATCTATCACCTAGAGAACAACCAGGTCTATGTCGGCTTCGTGGTGCACCTGAACTACGCGAACCCGCACCTCTACCCCTACATGGAGTTCCAGCGCTTCAAGCACCATCCGATGGTGGCGGAGCTGCTGAAGGGCGGCAAGCGGGTGGCCTACGGCGCCCGTGCCATCAGCGAGGGCGGCTGGCAGTCGATCCCGAAGGTCGTGGCGCCGGGCGCCGCACTTCTGGGCTGCTCGGCCGGCCTCGTCAACGTGCCGCGCATCAAGGGCAACCACAATGCGATGCTCTCGGGCAAGGCCGCGGCCGAGGCCGCCTACGAGGCGATCAAGGCCGGCCGGTCGGGCGACGAACTCACCGCCTACGAGACCGAGCTGCGCGACGGGCCGATCGGCAAGGACCTCAAGAAGGTGCGCAACGTCAAGCCGATGTGGTCGCGCTGGGGCATGTATCCCTCGCTCGTCCTCGGCGGGCTCGACATGTGGACCAACAACCTCTTCGGGTTCTCGCTCTTCGGCACGCTGAGGCACGGCAAGTCCGACGCCGCGGCGACCGGCGAGGCGTCGAAGTTCCCCAAGATCGACTATCCCAAGCCCGACGGGGTCCTGTCGTTCGACCGGCTCACCAACGTCGCCTTCTCGTTCACCAACCACGAGGAGAGCCAGCCGGCGCACCTGAAACTCAAGGACCCTTCGGTGCCGGTCTCGGTCAACCTGCCGAAATTCGCCGAACCCGCGCAGCGCTACTGCCCGGCGGGCGTCTACGAGGTGGTCGAGAAGGACGGCAAGCCGGAATTCGTGATCAACTTCCAGAACTGCGTCCACTGCAAGACCTGCGACATCAAGGATCCGAGCCAGAACATCAACTGGACGACCCCGCAGGGCGGTGACGGGCCGAACTATCCGAACATGTAATATTTCCGGCGGAAACCGGAATGCGGGGCGCCGTCAGCGGCGCCCCGCATTGCGTTGGGGCGGCGGGCGCACTAGGTTTTGGCGGTGCCCGCCAGGAAGGAGCCCTTCGTGACCCAGCTGCGCCCGCTGTCCTTCATGCTCGCCCTCGGCCTCGGCCTTGGCGCGGCGATGCCCGCGCCGGCGCGGGACGGAGTTGCCGGCCCCTATCTGGCCGGGCGACTCGCCAGCCGGAACTCCGATTACAGCGCGGCGGCGGATTTCTTCACCCGCGCGCTTGCCGCCGATCCGGCCGATGCGGGGCTCCTGGAAAACGCGGTCGTCGCGCAAATCGGCCGCGGCACGGTCGAGCAGGCGCTGCCGGTGGCGGAGGCGCTGGACTCGCTCGACCTGAGCAGCCAGTTCGCCGATCTCGTGGTGCTCGCCGATCTGGCGCGCAGGGGCGAATTCGAGGCGGCCTTGGCCGCGCTCGACGAGGGCCGCAGTGCCGGGCCGCTCGTCGACGGGCTCTACCGCGCCTGGGCGTTGGTGGGCATGGGGCGGATGTCCGAGGCGACGGGCGCCTTCGACGCGGTCACCGAGGCGGCCGGCAGCCGGGCGTTCGGGCTTTACCACAAGGCGCTGGCGCTGGCTTCCGTCGGCGATTTCGAAGGCGCCGACCGGATCTTCTCGGGCGAAGAGGGCGGACCACTGCGCGCCACGCGGCGCGGCGTCGTCGCCCATGCCCAGATCCTCAGCCAGCTCGAGCGCAATGACGCCGCGGTGGAACTCATCGACGCCACGTTCGGCGACAGCGGCGATCCCACGCTCGCGGATTTTCGCGCGCGGCTCGCGGATGGCGAGACCCTGTCCTTCACCCTCGTCCCCAGCGCCGCCGCCGGCGTCGCCGAGGTCTTCTACACCGTCGCCTCGGCGCTCAACAGCGAGACCAGCGATCACTTCACGCTGGCCTATGCGCGCATCGCCGAATACCTCGCCCCGGAGCAGGCGGATGCGATCCTGCTCTGCGCCGAGATCCTCGAAGCCCAGGGGCAGTACGATCTGGCCATCGAGGCCTTCAACCGCATCCCGCGCGAGGATCCGGCCTTCACCGCCGCCGAGCTCGGCCGGGCCGAGGCGCTGATCGACGCCGAGCGCGTCGACGCGGCCATCGAAGTGCTCAAGCAGCTCGTCAAGGCCAGCCCGGAACGCACCGACATCTGGTCGGCGCTCGGCGACACCTATCGGCGCCAGGAGCGCTTCGGCGAGGCCGCGACCGCCTATGACCGGGCGATCGCGACCTTCACCGAGGACGAGCCGCGGCAATGGGTGATCTACTACACCCGCGGTATCGCCAACGAGCGCGAGAAGAACTGGGACCGGGCCGAGGCCGATTTCCGCAAGGCGCTGGAACTGCGCCCCGATCACCCGGCGGTGCTGAACTATCTCGGCTATTCCTACCTGGAGATGCAGGTCAATCTCGACGAGGCGCTGGCGATGATCGAGCGCGCGGTGGCCGAGCGGCCGGAGGACGGTGCGATCGTCGACAGTTTCGGCTGGGCGCTCTACCGGCTCGGTCGTTACGACGAGGCCGTCGTGCAGATGGAGCGCGCGGTCGAGCTGATGCCGGTCGACCCGGTGATCAATGACCATCTCGGCGATGTCTACTGGGCCGTCGACCGCCGGCGCGAG
>JBFKMA010000109.1:0-7419 GCA_041630175.1 Albidovulum sp. | reverse complement strand
GCTCGCCGAGGCGGCGCTGACCGATCCGGCGGCGCATCTCTATGGGCCGGTGCTGGGATTGGCGGCCTTGCGCGCCGAACTCGCCGCCCAGTGGTCGGCCGCCTAAGGCGGCGACATCGCGGCGGCCGAGGTGGCGATCACCCAGGGCTGCAACCAGGCCTTCTGCGCGGCGATGGCGACGCTGGCCGCTGCCGGCGACGAGGTGCTTCTGCCGGTGCCGTGGTACTTCAATCACAAGATGTGGCTCGACATGCAGGGGGTGCGGGCGGTGCCGCTGCCCACCGGCGCCGGCCTCCTCCCCGATGCCGGGACCGCCGCGGCTCTGATCACCGAGCGCACCCGCGCCATCGTGCTGGTCACGCCCAACAATCCCGGCGGCGTGGAATATCCGGCCGAGACGCTCCGCGCCTTCTTCGAGCTTGCCAGGGCGCGCGGCATCGCGCTCATCGTCGATGAGACCTACCGCGATTTCGACGCCCGCCCCGGCGCCCCGCATGACCTGTTCGCGGACCCGGATTGGCGCGGCACGCTGATCCATCTCTACTCCTTCTCCAAGGCCTACCGGCTGACCGGCCACCGCGTCGGCGCCTTCGTCGCCGATGCCGCGCGGCTTGCCGAGGTCGAGAAGTTCCTCGACACGGTCGCGATCTGCCCCGGCCAGCTCGGCCAGATCGGCGCGCTCTGGGGGATGCGGAACCTCCGCCAGTGGGTCGCGGGCGAGCGCGCCGAGACGCTGGCCCGCCGCGCCGCGATGGAGGCGGGTTTCGCCCGGCTCGAGGGCTGGCGGCTCCTGGGCTGCGGCGCGTTCTTCGCCTATGCTGAACATCCCCATCCCCTGCCCTCGCCCGATCTCGCGAAGCGGCTGGTGCGCGAGGCCGGCGTGCTGCTCTTACCCGGCACGATGTTCATGCCCGAAGGCGATCCCGCCGGCGCGCGCCAGCTTCGGATCGCCTTCGCCAATATCGGCCGCGACGGAATCGCCGAACTCATTGGCCGGCTCGCCGCCTGGCGACCCTGACCACTATCAGGCCGGGCTTGCGAAGCGCGCGTCGGTTCCCGCCACAAGTCTCTGGAACCGCGGCGCGACAACGGCCAGCGACACGACGATGCCGCCCGCGACCGCACTCGCATAGAGCCCCAGAAAGCCGTTGAGCCCGAGTTGTCCGGCCAGTGGATTCGCGACGCCGAGGAAGCTGGCATAGAGCCAGGAAACCGATGACACCGCGCCCAGCACGCTTGCCAGAATGGCGGCTGGGCGGGTGCGGGCTGCGGGCCCTGCGAGCATCGGGAACAGCACGAGATGCAGCAACGCGCCGTTCACCGTCAGGACCGAGACCACGATGATCTTGGCCACGAGTTTCGGACGGGCGGCGATTTCCTCGAGTTGGAACCCGGTATCGAGCCAGATCACGGCCGCGCCGGACACCAAGAGCAACGCAAGCGCCCTGCTCACGTCGCGCGCGGTCACTGCGAGCTCACCGAGATCGAACCGGGAGGTGAGGAGAAACCGCAGATCCTCCCGCATGACCAGATAGAGGGCGACGGAAAAGCCGAGCAGATGGCAGAAGATGAGGGCGACGCGCAGGACTTCCATGAGGGCTCCGACTGATTCTTGCAAATGAGTTGCATTTACATTTAGTGCTGATTTCCGTCAATCCGGGTTCAGGCACCGACCAGCCTTGCCCCGCCCAGACCTCTGGCCTAAACACCAACGGAACAGGTCTTTCGGGAGAGTAGCCCCCATGTCGAGCCCGCTGCGCAGCAGGAAGCGCGGAAACACGATCATCTGGATCCTGGTGGGGATGCTGATCCTCGGCCTCGGCGGCTTCGGGGCGCGCAATTTCGGCGGCTCGGTCCGCTCCATCGGTTCGGTGGGCGACCGCGAGATCGACCTGCGCGACTATGCCCGCGCGCTCAACCGCGAGGTCGCGGCACTTTCCGCCCAGATCGGCCAGCCCGTGGGCTTCGCCGAGGCCCAGGCTCTCGGCATCGACAAGTCCGTCCAGGCGCGGCTCCTGGCCTCGACCGCGCTGGAGAACGAGGCGGACGGGATCGGCCTGTCGGTCGGCGACGAGGCGGTGCGCGAACGCATCATGGCGATCGACGCCTTCAAGGGGCTCGACGGAAGTTTCGACCGCGACGCCTATACGCTCACGCTTCGCCAGGAAGGGCTCAGCGAGAACGAGTTCGAGGCCAAACTGCGCGACGAGATGGCGCGGACGCTGCTGCAGGGCGCGGTTCTGGGCGGCACGGCGGCGCCTGAGACCTTCGCGGATCGGCTCGCGGCCTATCTGACCGAAACCCGCAGCTTCACGCTCGCCGAGCTTTCCCCCGCCGACCTGCCCGAACCGGTGCCGGCCCCGACCGAGGCCGAGATCCAAGCCTATTACGACGCGCATCCGGAGGAATTCACCACCCCCGAGGCGCGGCGCATCACTTATGTCTGGCTCTCGCCCGACATGCTCGCGGACGAGGTCGACCTCGACGAGGAGGCGCTGAAGGCGGTCTATCAGGACCGGATCGACGAATTCGTGACGCCCGAGCGGCGGCTCGTCGAACGGCTGGTCTATCCAGACGAGGACACGGCCGCGGCGGCCAAGGCGCGGCTCGACGCGGGCGAGGCCACGTTCGCGGACCTCGCGGCCGAACGCGGGCTGACCCTGGCCGATATCGATCTCGGCGAGATCTCGGAGGCCGAGCTTGGCGAGGCCGGCGCGGCGATCTTCGCGCTCGGGGTGCCGGGCGTCGTCGGGCCGCTGCCGTCCGATCTCGGACCGGCGCTCTACGCGATGAACGGCATCCTTGAAGCGCGCGAAGTCAGCTTCGAGGCGGCGCGCGAGGAACTTTCGGCCGAGGCCGCCGTCGACCGGGCGCGGCGCCTCGTCGCCGATCGCAGCGACGGCATCGAGGACCTTCTGGCCAGCGGCGCGACGCTCGAGGAGGTCGCGGCCGAAACCGGCATGAAGCTCGACCAGATCGCCTATTCGGAGGGCGCCGACGAAGGCATCGCCGGCTATCCCGATTTCCGCGCGGCAGCGGCGTCCGTGACGGCGGAGGATTTCCCCGCTCTCGCCGCGCTCGACGATGGCGGCGCCTTCGCGCTCAGGCTCGACGGGATCGACCCGCCGGCCCTGCAACCGCTCGACACGGTGCGCGAGGCGGCCGCCGCGGCCTGGGCCCAAGCCGAGACCCAGGCCCGGCTGATCGCCCTCGCCGAGGAGCTCAGGGAGCGGATCGCGGAAGGCGCCGCGCTCGAATCCATGGGCGTCGTCGTCACCCGCTACGAGGATTTCGCGCGCGGCGGCTTCATCGCCGACACGCCCGCCGATGTCATCGAGAGCGTCTTCGACCTCGACGAGGGTGCTGCTGCGGTCGTCGATGCGGGCGGCCGGGTCTTCGTCGCGGAGCTGAGCGCGATCCACGCCGCAGATCCCGGCGGCGAGGAGATGACGCGCGCCCGCGCCGCGGTCTCGGCGCAGGCCGGCCAGGCGCTCGCCCAGGACATGTTCCAGCTCTTCACCCAGGCGATCGAGGCCGAGGCGGGCATCACGCTCGACCCCGCCGCGCTCAACGCCGTTCATGCCCAGTTGAACTGAAGGACCGCGCGGTGACTCTGATCCCTTCTTTCGAGTCCTTCGAGGCCGGCTGGGCCGAGGGCCGCAACCAGCTTGTCTACACGCGGCTCGCCGCCGATCTCGACACGCCGGTGTCGCTGATGCTGAAGCTCGCCGATGCCGAGCCGATGAGCTTCATGCTGGAAAGCGTGACCGGCGGCGAGGTGCGCGGGCGCTACTCGGTCGTCGGGCTGAAGCCGGACGTGATCTGGGATTGCCGGGGCGAGGCGAGCCGGATCAACCGCCAGGCGCGCTATGATACCGAGGCGTTCGAGGACCTCCCCGGCCATCCGCTGGAGACGTTGCGGGCGCTCATCGCCGAAAGCCGGATCGAGATGCCCGAGGGCATCCCGGCGATCGCGGCGGGGCTGTTCGGCTTTCTCGGCTATGACATGATCCGGCTGGTCGAGCACCTGCCGAACGTCAACCCCGACCCCGTCGGCGTACCCGACGCGGTGCTGATGCGGCCGACCATCGTCGCGGTCCTGGACGGGGTGAAGGGCGAGGTCACGGTCTGCTCGCCCGCCTGGGTGAGCTCGGGCCTCTCGGCGCGGGCGGCCTACGCGCAGGCCGCCGAGCGGGTGATGGACGCGGTGCGCAACCTCGAACGCACGCCGGCAGGCGAGACGCGCTCGCTCGGCGACGCGGCGCATCTCGGAGAGCTGAAGTCCAACTTCACGCCCGAGGGCTACCGCGCCGCCGTCGAGAAGGCCAAGGAATACATCCGCGCCGGCGACATCTTCCAGGTCGTGCCCTCGCAGCGCTGGACGGCGGAGTTCAAGCTGCCGCCCTTCGCGCTCTACCGGAGCCTCAGGCGCACCAACCCCTCGCCGTTCCTGACCTTCTTCAACTTCGGCGCCTTCCACATCGTCGGCGCGTCGCCCGAGATCCTCGTTCGCCTCCGTGGCGGCGAAGTGACCGTGCGCCCGATCGCCGGCACCCGCCCGCGCGGGAGCACGCCCGAGGAGGACCGCGTGCTCGAGGCCGACCTTCTGGCCGACAAGAAGGAGCTGGCCGAGCATCTGATGCTTCTCGACCTCGGCCGCAACGATGTCGGCCGCGTCGCGAAGATCGGCACCGTGCACCCGACCGAGAAGTTCATCATCGAGCGCTACTCCCACGTCATGCACATTGTCTCGAACGTCGTGGGCGAGATCCGCGAGGGCGAGGACGCGCTGTCGGCGCTGCTGGCGGGGCTGCCCGCGGGCACGGTGTCCGGCGCGCCGAAGGTCCGGGCGATGGAGATCATCGACGAGCTGGAGCCCGAAAAGCGCGGCATCTATGGCGGCGGCGTGGGCTATTTCGCGGCGAACGGCGAGATGGACATGTGCATCGCCCTGCGCACCGCCGTGGTGAAGGACGAGAAGCTCTACATCCAGGCCGGCGGCGGCGTCGTCTTCGACAGCGACCCGGAGGCCGAGTTCCAGGAGACGGTGAACAAGTCCCGCGCGCTCAAGGCGGCGGCGGAGGATGCCGGCCTCTTCGTCCGGCACGGCAATTCCTGATCTGACGGACCCACGCGGCCGGGCTTAAGACCCGGCCGCCATCATCGCGGAGACCGGCGCGACGATGGCACCCTTCGCACCCGCGGCGGCCCAATCCGTCAATGCCTGAACCGTCGCCTGCGTGCCGTGGCCCACGACCAGCACCTGGCCGAGGCGCGCCGCATCGAAGCCGGCGCGGTCGAGATGGCGCCGGATCGCGTCGGGCGACTCGCCTTCGGCATCGAGCGCGCGGAACACCTGCGCATGGGCCAGCCCCGCCCCCTGCGCGGCCTGCCGCGCGGGATTGAGGCCGCGGTCATAGGTGATCAGCCCCCGCCCCTCGGCGCCCAGAAGTGCGACGAGGTGCTGCGCGATGCGGCGGTCGCTCTGGAAGGCGGCATCCGGCTCGCCGATCAGCGCGACCGCTTCGGGCAGCTTGCGGACAAAGCCCTGATAGCTCACTTCGAGATCCTTGGCCGTCACGCCCTCCGGCAGTTCCGGTGCGAGCAGCGCGACTTCGAGCCCGGCCGCGCGGTAGGCGCGCACCCGCGCGCCGGCGCCCTCGCTCAGGGGGTTGATGGCGATGGTGACGGGCAGGCCGATCGCGGCCAGCGCATCGGCGTCGAGCGTGCCCCCATCCTTGCCGGCATCGAGGAGGACCACCCCGACGAGCGGCTTCGCTTCGGGGTTCTCGAACGGCATCGCGTAACGCGCGACCGCGGGCAACTCGGCCGCGTTGGCGGGCGCCGGCGCATCGCCTTCAGGCTCCTCGCTGGCGGCGGCCGCTTCGGACTCGGCATCGCCGATCCGCGGCAGCCGGTTGGCGCGGACACCCGGCACGGCGCTTGAAAAGCCCGGCTGCGGCGCCGAGGCCACCCCGATCGGCGGCTGCGGCGTGAAGTCGAGAATCACCGGCCCCTCGTCGCCACCCGCCTCTCCCGCGGGCGCCTCGTTGGCGGTCGCGATCTCGGCCGCCGGATCCGCCGCGGCAGCGGCGTCGAGCGCCGGCGCGGCCTCCACGCCCGACGGCGGGATCGGCGCGGAACTGTCGATGGTCGGCGCTGCGGCATCGGCTGCGGCCGGCTCCGGCACGGCGATACCCGCGGGGGCCACCGTCTGTCCCTCGGGCGCGGCGGCCGCCGTCACTTCGGGAAGGTCAGGCGCGGCTTCGGTCTCGGGGATCTCCACCGCCGGGGCGCTGGCGCCCTCCGGCGCAGGTTCGAGCCCGGACAGGACCGGCTCCTCGTCGGGCCGGGCGCTGGCGAATTCCGATCCCGCCGGGACCTCGACGACCGGGGCCTCGGGAGCGGTCGCGCCCGTTTCCGCTGGCTCCGCGCCGCCCGCCTCCGTCTCGCCGCCGCGCATGGCCGAGATCGGCGGCGCCATCAGCGAAATGACCGAAACACCCGCCCCGCTGACCAGCCCCCCGACCAGCAACCCAATTACCAGACCTCTGCCCACGTTGCCTCCGCCGCTTCTATACCTGCCTCTGGACCGCTTCATGCCTTGACCCGGCCGCGCGGCTCTGACCATCTATAGCCCGACACGCGGGCGGGTTCACCCCAAGATTGTGCCCGCACTACGCGAAGGTCCGCCGATGTTGCTTCTGATCGACAACTACGACAGCTTTACCTACAACCTCGTCCACTACCTGGGTGAGTTGGGCGCCGAGGTTGCCGTGCACCGCAACGACGCCTTGAACGTCCAGGAGGCGATGGCGCTGAAGCCCCAAGCGATCGTGCTGTCGCCCGGCCCTTGCGATCCCGACCAGGCCGGCATCTGCCTCGCGCTGACCGAAGCGGCGGCCGAGACCAGGACGCCGCTCCTCGGCGTCTGCCTCGGCCACCAGACCATCGGCCAGGCCTTCGGCGGCAAGGTCGTGCGCTGCCACGAGATCGTGCACGGCAAGATGGGCGCGATGCACCATGCCGGAAAGGGCGTCTTCGCCGGCCTGCCCTCGCCGTTCCAGGCGACGCGCTACCATTCGCTGGTCGTCGAGCGGGCGAGCCTGCCCGACTGCCTCGAAGTCACCGCCTGGCTCGAGGACGGCACGATCATGGGGTTGCGCCACAGGGAGCTGCCGGTCGAAGGCGTGCAGTTCCACCCCGAATCGATCGCCTCCGAACACGGGCACCAGATGCTGAAGACCTTCCTCCATGCGGCGGGGGTGGACCTGAAGGTGCCGGCATGACCGGCGACATCCGCCCGCTCATCGGCCTCGCCGCCGACCGCCCGCTGACGCGGGACGAGGCCGAGGCCGCCTTCGAGGCGCTCTTCGAAGGCGCCGCGACGCCCTCGCAGATGGGCGGGCTCCTGATGGC